>JAQCNN010000107.1 GCA_028275005.1 Salinirussus sp. | reverse complement strand
GTGGGGTCGGCGGCGTCGAGGTTGTACTCGGCGTCCTTGCAGGTGCAGCCGTCGTCCTCGACGACGTACTCGTCCTCGTGGCCGACGACGACGGTAAAATCGCGGTACTCCTTCACCCGTCCTTCCCCGACGGCCTCGATAGCGCGGCTTCCCCGGTCGCCGTGGAGGGCAACGATACGGTCGACTGCACCGGGGGTGAGCTCGCCGGCAGCCTGCAGGTCAGCTGCCCACTCGTCGACCGCTGTCACGCCTCGTCGTTGGCGAGGGGACGGCAAAACACCGTCGGTGTGTTCGGCCGCCTCCCGGACGGGAGCCGGCTCAGTCCAGCTCGCGGCTGTAGTTGTCGAGCAGCGCCGAGGGGGCACCAGCGCGCGCGGTGAAGCTGCCGCGGCTGGCGAGCACCAGCACCAGCACCGTCGCGAGGTAGGGGTACATCGCCATCACCTGCGGGTTGGTCAGCAGGTCGACAACCCCGTCGATGACTGCGTTCCCGACCGCCAGGTCGAGCGCCTGCGAGCGGAGCACGAGCACGTCGATCCCGCCGAAGAGGTACGCGCCCACGAGCGCGCGCCAGGGGCGCCAGGCGGCGAAGATGACCAGCGCGATGGCGATCCACCCCTTGCCGGCGGTCATCCCCGTGGTCCAGCCGCCGAGCGTCGCCAGCGAGAGGTGGGCACCCGCCGCGCCGGCGAACGCTCCCCCGAGGATGACACAGAGATACCGGACCCGGAAGACGGAGACACCCATCGTGTCGGCGGCTTCGGGGTCGTCGCCGACAGCCGTGACCTCGAGCCCCAGGTTGGTCCGAAAGAGCACGTAGCTGGTGACGGGCACCAGGACGAGCGCCAGGTAGTCCGTCGGGGTGTTCCGAAAGAGTGCGGGGCCGATGACCGGGAGCCCGACGAGCGCGTCGCCGACCAGCGGGACCGTCACGGGCTGGAACCCCTCGATCGTCTCGCTGACCCACGACTGCCCGAAGTAGGTCGTCAGCCCCGTCCCGAGGAGGGTGAGCATGACGCCGCTGATCACCTGGTCCGCCTTCAGGCTGATACAGAGGACGGCGTGTAGCGTCGCCATCGCCGCGCCGGCGCCAGTCCCGGCCGCAAAGCCCAGCCACGGGCTGCCGGTGACGACCGTCGTCGCAAAGCCCACGAGCGCGCCGACGAGCATCATCCCCTCGACGCCGAGGTTCAACACGCCGCCGCGCTCGCTGATGAGTTCGCCCAGACTCGCCAGCAGCAGGGGTGTGCCGACCTGGACCGTCGCACTCAGCACGTCGGCGAGAAACGCCACCTACGCCCCCTCCCCGGCCGGCTGTGGCCGGTCGTGTTCGGGCCGGACGAGTCCGACCCGGTAGCGTTTGAAGAACTCGGCGGTGATCAAAAAGAGGATCACGAGCGCCTGGATCACCTCGACCAGCGCGGCCGGGACGTCGTAGGCCAGCTCCATGCTCGACCCGCCGACGACCAGCACCGCAAAGAAGAGGCCGGCGACGAACACCCGAGCGGCCCCCCGTCGCCCAAGCAGGGCAATCGGGATCGCGGTGAAGCCGTAGCCCGGGGAGAAGTCCGGGCGGAGCCGCCCCTGGACCCCGGCGATCTCGACCGCGCCGGCCATGCCCGCGAGCGCGCCGGCGATGACGAACACGAGGATGTACACTCGGCCGGTGTCGATCCCGCCGGTCTCGGCGGCGTCGGCGTTCGAGCCGGTCACCGTCACCTCGTAGCCCGTCGCCGTCCGTGACAGCAGGTAGCCGATGACGGCGGTCGCCCCCACCGCGACGAGCACGCCGGCGTGGACGCCGCCAAAGGCCGCTAGCGCTGTCAGCCCGAGCTCACCGAGCGCCAGGTCGCCCAGCTCCGGGAGCCGGGCGGCCTCGGGTAGGCGCTCACTGACCGGAAAGTTCCCCTGCCCGCCCCGTAGCGGCCCCCGGACCAGGTAGTTCGCGAACTCGATGCCGACGAAGGTGAGCATCAGCGAGACGATAATCTCGTTGACGTCCTGCTTGGCGCGGAGGAAGCCCGGGACGAGCCCCCACAGCCCGCCGGCGACGGCCGCACCCGCGACCACGAGGCCGACCAGCACCGGCCCGGGGGCGTCGACACTCAGCCCGACCCAGGTGCCGGCGATGGCGCCGACGAACAGCTGTCCCTCGGCGCCGATATTCCAGAGCCCGGCCCGTCGAGGGAGATACACCGCAAGCCCCGCGAGCACGAGCGGGACCGCTCGCAACAGCGTCTGGGTGACCCCGAACGGCTCGGTGAGCGTGCCGACGAACATCGTGCCGTAGGCGGCGATCGGGTCGACCCCGAGTGCGACCAGTGCGAGCGCACTCACCGCAAGCGCCGCGAGCACGGTGAGCACGGGTGTGGCGTACGCCAGCCAGCGGGGCAGACGCTCCCGGGTCGAGACCTCCAGGTCGTACCCGGCGACTGTCATCGACGACCACCGCGGGCGTCCGGCGGGTCCCCGGTGCCGTGTTCGCGTGCGCCACCGTCCGCCCGTGGCGGGTCGACCGCGTCGGCGGACCGGTCACGGGCGTAGGTGGGGTCATCGGGCCGTTCCCCGCCCATCCACAGCCCCACGGTCTCGCGGTCGGCGTCGCCGGGGGTGGTCTCGGCGACCACCTCGCCGTCCGAGAGTACGAGAATACGGTCGCTGAGTGAGAACACCTCGTCGAGGTCCTCGGAGATGAGGACCACGCCGGTGCCCTCGCCGCGTCTCTCCAGGATGGCCGAGCGAAGGAACTCCACGGCGCCGATGTCGACCCCACGGGTTGGCTGGTTGGCGACCAGCACCGAGGGGTCCCGGCTGAGCTCGCGCGCCAGGACGAGCTTCTGGAGGTTCCCGCCGGAGAGTTCGCCGGCCGGCGTCTCGCGGACGTCACGGACCCCCCGGATGTCGAACTCGTC
>JAQCNN010000106.1 GCA_028275005.1 Salinirussus sp. | reverse complement strand
CAGTGCCGCCGGCGGCGCACCCGACAGTTCGTCGCGGTCGTGGGCCGCCTCGAAGTCGGGGTCCGGCCCCATCGGGACGATCCGCTTCGGGCTGACGTCGGGGTGGGTCGTGTAGTAGTGCTCGGTGATGTGGTCGATGTCGACCGTCTCCCCGACACCGGGGGTCTGGTAGAGGTCCCGCAGGTACGGCCAGAGGTTGTCGTACTCCCGGATGAGCTTGTGGTTGCACATGAAGTGGGTGTGGTACACCTCGTCGAAGCGGACCAGCGTGGTGAACATACAGATGTCCGCCTCGGTCAGCCGGTCACCGGCGAGATACCGCTGGTCCGCGAGCACCGAGTCCCAGTGGTCAAGCGCCGAGAACAGCTCCTCGGCGGCCTCGTCGTAGGCCGCCTGACTGTCGGCGAAGCCACACCGGTAGACCCCGTTGTTGATCGGCTCGTAGATCGCCTCGATGACCCGGTCGACCTCCTCCTGGTAGCCCTCGGGGTAGAGGTCGACGTCCCGGGTCGCGACGTCGCCGAACTCGGTGTCCAGCATCCGGATGATCTCCTCCGACTCGTTGTTGACGATCGTCTCCTCCTGTTTGTCCCACAGCACCGGGACGGTCACGCGACCGGTGACCTCGCCGTCGGCGGCCTGGTAGACCTCCCGGAGATAGTCACTCCCGTTGACTGTGTCGGCGGTACACCCCTCCTTCTCGGGGGTGAACTGCCAGCCGTCCTCGCCGCGGTAGGGGTCGACCACGTCGACGGAGATGGCGTCCTCGAGCCCTTTCAGCGCCCGCACCAGCAGTGTCCGGTGGGCCCACGGACAGGCGTAGCTCACGTAGAGGTGATACCGGCCGGCCTCCGGCTGGAATCGGGCGTCGGGGTCGTCCTCGACGCGGTCGCGAAACATCGTCTCCTGTCGCTGAAACTCCCCGTCATCGTCGGTTTCCTCGTAGGTGTCGGTCACCCACTCGCCGTCAACGAGCATGTTCATAACAGATATTGGTAGGGGCTCCAGCGGCATAAGCGCGACGTGCAGTAACACTCACGTCACCACGGCAGGCTGTCACACACCCGGAGTGGCCGGCCTCGCCGCGCCGACACCGCCGCGCTCACCTTCGAAGCGCTTAATTGTCGGCTCGGCCAGATGCAGGTAAGGACTATGTCGGACAAGCCAGCGTCGATGTACCGAGACATCGACAAGCCCGCCTACACGCGCCGGGAGTATATCACCGGCATCCCCGGCTCGAAGATCGCACAGCACCAGATGGGTGACAGACAGACCGAGAGCGAGGACTACCCGGTTCAGGTCTCACTGTCCGTCGAGGAGTCCGTCCAGCTGCGTCACGGCTCGATGGAGGCCTCCCGTCTGTCGGCCAACCGCCACCTCATCCAGGAACTCGGTGAGGAGAACTACAAGATGGTCCTCCGGAAGTTCCCCCACCAGGTCATCCGGGAGAACAAGCAGGCAACCGGCGCCGGCGCGGACCGTGTCTCCGACGGGATGCGCCAGTCCTTTGGAAAGATCGTCGGCACCGCCGCCCGGGTTCAGGCCGGTGAGCGCCTCTTTACTGCGTACTGTGATGTCGACCAGGCCGACGCCGTCAAGGAGGCCTTCCGCCGTGCGTACAACAAGATCACCCCCTCCTGCCGGATCACAGTCGAGCGCGGGCAGGAACTGCTTATCGCCTAAGCCCTCACGGGCCGCTGGCGCGACCCGTTCGCCCTCAGTTATCCGCCAGGCACCGCATCGGGAGCCGCGCCGGCCGGCGCGGCACCCGCCGAGTCTGCACCGCTGCGCTCGAACCGGAGTCCGAGCGCGACGGTGCACTACTTTCGGGTGTGCCTGCCCTCCCCCGTGAGCGCGCTTACACGCGCGCCCGGCCATTCTCTCGGTCCAGTCCGGTCCGGTCGATTCCGGACGCTGCCTTCACGCCGGGGCTACGCCCACAGTGAGCAGCGTTCCGTACTCCCG
>JAQCNN010000095.1 GCA_028275005.1 Salinirussus sp. | reverse complement strand
GCCTCGACAGCGCCTACTGGCCCCAGGAGTGGGTCCTGGTGACGCTCCCGCCGGACGCCGAGGCCTTCGGCGGGGACCGGGCCGCGGTGTTTGCGGACGCGGTGACGGCTGCGACCGACCGTCTCGAATCCGCGGACTGGGAGACCTACGGCGAGTACAATCAAACGACCATCGACCACCCCTTTGGCGGCCAGGTCGGGGCGCTGAACTACCCCCGATATCCGACGGATGGCGGCGCCTACACCGTGATGAACTTCCGGAAGGAGGGCGGCGCCGGCAGCAGCCAGCGGACCGTCTACCCGATGGACGGCGAGACGGTGACGGTCCTGCCCGGGGGTAACGACGGCTCCTACTTCTCAGAGCACTACGACGACCAACTCCGGCTGTGGGCCGACGGCGAGTACCGGCCCGCACCGAGGGCTGTCGACGGCGACCCGGATATTACCGTCGAGGGAACGAACGAGGAGGGGGACGGATGAGCGGAGGGACACGGGGTGACGAGACACACGGCCGGGTTTTCGGGACACTCGTTGCGGTCCGGGCCGGCACCCGCGGCCGGCGGCTCCTGGTCACGGCGGGCGCGGTGGCAGTGGGGCTCGTGTTGGCGACGGGTCACTGGCTGGGGCTGGTGCTGGGTGGCGCGTTGGTCGGTGTGCTTCAGCGTGACCTCAAGCGCGCGGTCGTCGGTGGTCTGCTCTTCGGGCTCGTCGCGCTCGGGGCCTTCGTCCTGGTCACGCCGCGGCTGGCGGCCGGTGAACTGCTCGCGCTGGCGCCCCCGGTCTACGTCACCGTCGGCGCGGGGCTCGGGCTGGCGCTTCTCGGCTCGCTGACCCGTGGTGTCGTCTGAACCCGCGGCCGACGGTCAGTCGAGGTCGTGCCCGCACTCGGGACACTCGTCGGGGTAGGTGCGGCCGTCGACGACCGCGGTCCCGTACTCGGCGTTGTCCGGCGCGCTCCGGTGCAGGCGCTTGCCGCAGTTTGGACAGTCTTTCATCTACCGTGTCCGCACGTACGCCCCGCGGGGTTTCAATCCAACGGCGAGGGGCCGGGTCGGCCACACCGGGCACAGCGCCTCTCCACCGGCCGCTCAGAACGGGTACTCCCGGGGCTCGGACTGGACGGAGATCCACTTCGTCTCGGTGAGTTCCTCGAGGATCCACTCGCCGTTGTACCGGCCCATCCCGGAGTTTTTGACCCCGCCGAAGGGTGTGTGGGGCTCCTCGTTGACCGGCATATCGTTGACGTGGACCATCCCGGCCTCGACCCGCTCGGCGACCTCCCGGGCGTGGCCGAGTTCACCGAAGACGGCGGCGGAGAGTCCTCTGTCGGTGTCGTTGGCGATCCGTACCGCCTCCTCGTTGCTCTCGGCCTCGATGACCGGAGCGACGGGGCCGAACTGCTCGTTACAGCCGAGCCCGATGTCGTTTGTCACCCCGGAGACGACTGTCGGCTCGACGAACAGGTCCTCGTAGTCGCCGCCGGTCTCGACGGTGGCCCCGCTCTCGACGGACCGGTCGATGAACTCCATCATCTGGTCGCGCTGTGACCGGTTGATCACCGGCCCGAGCGCGTTCTCCGGGTCCGACGGGTCACCCACCGGCAGCGCCGCGGCGCGCTCGGCCAGACGGTCGACGTACTCGTCGTACATCGACTCGTGGACGATGTGTCGGCTGATCGCGATACAGATCTGTCCCTGGTGCATGAACGAGCCAAAGACACCGGCGTCGACGGCGTTGTCGAGGTCTGCGTCGTCGAGCACGACGAACGGCCCGTTCCCGCCGAGTTCGAGCGCCGGGAAGGCGAGGTTCTCGGCGGCGAGCCCGCCGACGTGGCGGCCCACCTCGGTCGACCCGGTGAACGAGAGCACGTCCAGGTCGGGGTGTGCGGCGACCCGTTCGCCGGCCGGCTCACCCCGGCCCGTGACGACGTTCAGGACCCCATCGGGGAGGCCGGCAGCCTCGAACAGGCGCGCGACCGCGAGACCGCCGATTGCCGGCGTGTTCTCGTCGGGCTTGAGGACGACCGCGTTTCCGAGCGCGATGGCGGGCGCGACCGCCCGCATCGAGAGGTGAAGCGGGAAGTTCCACGGCGAGATGACCCCGACTATCCCCGCCGGCTCGCGTTTGACCACGTTTCGCTTGCCCTCGGTCGTCGACTCCGAGGTTGTCCCCTGTGACCGGGTGGGGAAGCTCGCGGCCTCGTTCATCATCCCCATCGTCGCCTCCTCGATCTCCAGGGCTGCCTTTAGCAGCGTGCTGCCGGACTCCGCGACCATCAACTCGGTCAACGCATCCGAGTGCTGGTCGACCAGCGCCATGACCGTCTGGACCACCTCGGCGCGGTCCTGTGGCGGTCGTGTGGCCCACGCCTCCTGTGCCTCCGTCGCCGCCTGGAAGGCCTCGTCGACATCCCCGGCCGTCCCTGCCGGCACCTCGTGGACGACCTCACCTGTCGCCGGGCTCTCGACCGGGATCGTCCCACGCTCCGCCGGCGGGACCCACTCGCCGCCGATGTACATCTGTCTCCAGTCGCCGTCGATGCCGAACTCCGCCGCTGCTGATTGTGCCATGTTCACTACTCACACAGACCGGACAAAAATAGCTTTGCACCGGCCGTTCTGTGCCGGGCGGCGCTACTGCCAAAGTACACAGTATATGAGTCTGCGATACGACGACCCGGTATGGCCGCAACTGTACAAGAACTGATGACGGCGCCGGTGATGACTGTCGAGGCCGATGAACCCCTCTCCGAGGTCGCCTGGGCCATGGAGGAGAAGGGGATCAAGTCACTCGCCGTCGTCGACGAGGACTGTCTGCCGGTTGGCATCCTCACCTCGACGGACTTTATGCACATGGCCGCCGACGAGGCCGTCCCCGCCGAGGCGACTGTCGGCGACTACATGACGGGCGGTGTGGCCACGGCAACACCCGACACCCCGGTCGAGGCGGTCACCAACCGCCTGCTCGAGGAGGGGTTCAATCACATGCCCGTCGTCGAGGGGGAGGTCGTCGGTATCATCAGCACGACGGATATCCTCCAGCACGTCTCCTCCCGGGTCGACGCCGCCGACAGCGTGTAGGTCTCGACCGCGCCTGCTGTGGTGGGCTCCGGATAGCCGACGGCCCCCAGCCGTCGCGCCCGTCAGGACAGGAGAAGCGCATATGTCTGCGCGGCCCGTACCGACCGGACAGATGCGCTCACGGGCCGCTGCCTACCTGCCACGAGGAGGACCTGCCGGATGAGCGGGCACAGGGCCGGGAGCGAGCGAGCGCCAGGGAACCGACAGGCCCGGCAACCCCGCTCACGGAAGCGGGCCGTCACGGCCCGACTCCGACGGCTCGGCACCGCGGCCGGCAGCCGACTCGTCGCAGACCTCTGGGCGGCCAGGGGGTACGAGACCTCCGGTCCGGGCAACGACGGCCCGAGTGACGGGCTCGTCACGGCGGCTCGCGATACCGAGACGGTGACACTGAGCGTGGTCAGCCCGTCCCGGTTTGGCTCATCAGAACCCCCCGACCCGGAGCCGGACGTTGTCGTGGCCCTCGGGAGTGTGGCGTCGGTCACCGACCGACTCGACGGGGACCTCCGGGTGCTCGGTGCCGGGGACCTGGCGGAGATGTTACTGTACGCGGTTGACCGGTCGGTCGCCGACGACCTCTGTGCGCGCCACCTCGGTGCGCCGCCGGCGGAACTGCGGCTACCGACCACAGCGGCGGTCCGGGGACGGCTCCCCTCGATTCGCCTGTCGGGGCCGACCCTCGGCACCGGGCTACGCGTGGCAGGGTTCGTGCTCGCAGCCCTCCTCCTCGCCGTTGTGCTCTCGACGCTCGGGGGGCCGGGGGCGTCCGAGCCGACAGCCCCGGGGGCGGGTATCGACGCGGCGTCGAGCGGGGCCGGCGGCGCTGCCGAGGTCGCCGCAGCCGTCTCCACCGAGGACGACGCCGAGTTCCCTGACACGTACCCCCAGGGAACGGCCGACGTGCTCCCCCCCGGCGTCTCGGAGGACGGGGTCGACGACGCCGCGGTCCTGGGTCGGGCACACAGCCAGCGCCTGGAGGGGCGGTCATACGCGCTCAGGCTCACACGCCACCAGCCGGCCGCAAACGGGAGCACAGCACCGGCCGACCCCAGTGTCGACCGGTA
>JAQCNN010000092.1 GCA_028275005.1 Salinirussus sp. | reverse complement strand
CTCGAACTCGACCGCCAGCAGGCGCGACGGTTTCTCGCCGGCGAGGAACAGGAGCTCGGGTGGGACGGCGACTGGGGGTATCTGATAGTCGCTCACGAGATCGCCGGCGAGCCCGAGCCGCTCGGCGTTGGCCTCTACACCTACGGGACGCTGCGCTCACAGGTCCCGAAGGGTCGTCGCCGGGAGCTGTGAGCGCGTGGGCGGCACGGGGGGCCGGACTACCCCGCCACGTCGTAGGTCACGACGCCGTCAGTCTCCTCGATTGTGACCCGGTCATCGTCCTCCAGCAGGTCCAGGTGACCGATCGTCTCGGACATCCCGGGGAACAGCTCGGTGGCAGGGAGGTCCGGGAACAGCTCCTGGGTGACGTCGTAGGCGGTCATCGGGCCCTCGGCGGCGAGGAGGTCCGCGACCCGCTCCTCGCGCTCGCGGTGGTGCTCGAGGATCTCCGTGACCCGGCCGTCGATATCGGTGACAGGGTCGCCGTGACCCGGGCGGGCGACCGGGGCGTCGACCCCCTGGATTGTCTCCAGGGCGTCGAGATAGCTGGGGAGGCTCCGGGTCCGTTCGTCGGGGTCGTCGGGGCGTGTGGTGAGAAGGGGGTTCGGGGAGATGTGGCCGAGGAGGTGGTCACCGGTAAAGAGCGCCTCGTCGGCGAGAAAGCAGACCGACCCCGGCGCGTGGCCGGGGGTGTAGGTCACCTCGAGTTCGACACCGGCGTCGATCGTATCGCCGTCGACGAGTTCGCGGTCGACGGTCACCGGGTCACGAAAGTCCCGGTAGGTCTCGGGCAGCGAGATGACGGTGTCACTCAGCCGCTCGGGCAGCCCCATCGAGACGAGAAACGGCTCGAACAGCGCCTGCTCGCGCTCGAACTGGGCGTCGGGGTCGGTCAACCACCCGACAGCGTCGGTGTGGGCACAGACCGTCGCGCCCGACTCCTCCGCGACACTCGCGGCGTCACCGAAGTGGTCCATGTGGGGGTGGGTCACCAGCACCCGGTCGACGTCTGCTAGCTCGTAGCCCTCCTCGGCGAGCCCCGCCGCGAGCGCCTCGCGTGCGTCCGCACTGGCCGGCCCCGGGTCGACCAGCGTGAGCCCGTCGCCGTGGAGGACATAACAGTTCACGCGGCCGACGGCAAACGGCGTTGGCACCCCGATACGGTGGCAGTCGTCCATACGGGTGTGGACACCGCCGCAGGTAAAAACGTGCCTCCCGACGAGGGGCGAAGGGTGAGGGGTGGCCGGCTCAACCCCCGCGGAGCCGGTCGAGTGGCCCGTCGTAGGCGACCCACAGCCCGACACCGAGGCCGACGCCGCCCCCACCGCTCACGAGGAGCACGCGGAGCACGGTCGCCGCCACACCGGTCATCGCGACCCGCGCGGCGAGTGCGAACGCGACGGCCAGCCCGACGGTCGTCAGGGCGGGCAGGGGTGCGAGCCGGACCCGACGGTAGTCGAAGGCGACGACCAGTAACAGGCCCACAAAGCCGGTAAAGGAGAGCGAAACCCCCAGGTAGATAGCCGCTGACAGCGGGGTCGGCGGCGCAACCACCGGGAGACAGGCGAGGATAGCGAGCAGGAAGACCACAACCGTGTCCCGCATCGCGGGGGCCGGCGGGCGGCTCACGACAGGGCACCCGGCAGGTCGTTGACCGAGTCGACGACCGTCTCGGCGCCGGCACGCTCGAAGCGCTCGCGGCCCGAGTCGCCGGTGAGCCCGCCGGTGAGTACCCCTATCCCGAGGTATGTCCGGCCGTCGGCCTCGGCGGCGTTGACGGCCGTCTGGACATCGTCCAGCGTGTCGCCGACGAAGGCCACCCGGTCGGCGTCGAACGTCTTTGCGAGCGAGACCAGCGCGCCGGGGTCGGGTTTCGCGCCCGGCCAGTCGTCCATCGTGAAACGGTGCTCGGCGGGCACGTCCAGCCCGGCCCGCTGCAGGGCGATGTCGGCCTCGGCGGCCGGTCGGCCGGTGAGCACGCCGACAGGTCGGCTGTCGGTCAGCGTCGCCACCGTGTCGGGCGTGACCAGCACCTCCTCGTCGTGGATGTAGCCCGGCGCCGCGAACGGGGGGGTGCCCCCCTCGAGTTCGCGGTAGCGCTCCTCGCCGAGATACAGCGCCTGGAAGGCCTCCCGCAGACGGTCGCGGTCCCAGGTGCCGAGGACCCGCTCGGCGGCGGCGGGTGGTAGCTCCTCGGCAACGACCGACAGCGCGGCGTCGAGTCCGCCGCCCATCCCCTCGACGGCCGCGGTGAACCCCGACAGCGGGCGGTCCATCCCTTCGCGGCGTGCGAGGACGAACAGCGCGGCGGCGTAGGTGAGCTCCCAGTCGTTGTTGAAGCCGCCGGCGTTCTTGAAGGACTGGACGGCCGCCCTCGGAACGGTGTCGTCGTAGACCCGGTCGACCGACTCGACGATGGCACGCCGGTAGGAGTCCGCAACGTCGACCAGCACGCCGTCGACGTCCAGGACAACGGCATCGACGTTCATGCTGCTACCGGACGACCGCCTCCCTGAAGCCGGTTGTGGCTTCTGTCCGGGCGGCCCCGGTCGCGCTCACGCCCCGGGGGACGGGTTCGGGTCGGCGACGAAGACAGTGCCGTCGTCGGCGGTCACCCGGGTGGCGTCGACGAGTGTGGGGTCGCCGCCGAGCGTGGTAAAGAGGAGGCGGGCGCCGGCAGCCTGGGCGGCGTCACGGGCGGGACGCTGGAGCTCCGGGGGGCAGTGACGGGCGTAGACGGCGTCGGCGTCGCGGTAGACCCTGGGGTCCGGGTCGGTGATATCGTCACGGACAAAGCGGACAGCGTCCGGGGTTTGGCGGTCCCGGATGTCGGTGGCCGTCACGTCGACACCCTGGTCGGCGAGAGCCGCGGCGACACCGGGGCGGTTGCCAACCCCGACCTCGACAACCCGGTTGCAGTCGGACAGGTGCGAAACGAGTGTGGAGCCTCTGTCCGCGAGCACACGAGATTTTTATACTGTTCGCACACATATGTATTCGCATGCACGTCGACATTGTGCCGGTGGGTGACGTCGACGCTGTCGTCAAGCGGGAGGCTTCTGCCGGCCTGCGGACTGTCTACGACTGTAAGGTAACGGTCCACGACTCACAGCCGATCCCCACAGGCTCCTACGACTCCGGGCGTGACCAGCACCGCGCCGAGGAGTTCATCGACCTCGCAAAGCGCGTCGGGAGCGGCGAGAAAAACATCGCCATCACCCCGAACGACCTGTACTACCACCGGCGTAACTACGTCTTCGGGCTGGCCTATCTGGGTGGCAGCGGGAGTGTCATCTCCACCTACCGGCTGAACACCTCCTCCGACGGCGGGTTCTCGAACCGGTCCGCCGACGACATCTTCGCCGACCGTGTCCGCAAGGAGGTCGTCCACGAGGTTGGCCACACCCTCGGACTCGAGCACTGTGACAACAAACGCTGCGTGATGAACTTCTCACCGACCGTCCGCGAGGTCGACGTCAAGGAGGAGACCCTCTGTGGCTCCTGTAACCGGAACGTCCGCTGACCCGACCGGACACTGCCCGCTCGTGTCGGCGAATCTGCCACGCGTTGGCCGCATACAGCCACACTCACGATGACCCAACGCTGTTAGGTAACACTGCTATGTCCATAGGGGTTATACTACAATATGTAATGAGTGAAAGTCAGCGCCGCTCCCGGACGGAGGAGCTCGGGTCGATCTTCGTTTCCGTCACGGGCGACGAGACGGTCACCGAAGAACAGGACGAGAACCCCACCGAGCGCGAACTCGACGAGGAGGATACCCAGCTGTCGGAAGCCGTCGCGGACGGACTCGACGAGGCCGTTGCAGGCGCCGAACCGGACACCGGCGACCCCGGCCAGATCGAGGGCTAACCGGACGGTTTAGTCTGCTGTTGCTGCCATTTTCCGCCTTTCAGAGGGTGAGAAACCCATCTCACGGCGACGGACAGCAGTCCGGGGTCGAGCCCGGTCTCAGGGTGCGTAGTAGTACTCGCCCTGGGTCTTCTGCTCGCGGTCGAGCTGGCTGCCGGGCTTGTTGATACGGGGGCGGGCGGTGCGCTCGTCCCGGCGGAATGTGATGTCGAGATTCGAGAGAAAGTCGTTCATCCCCTCGCGCATCCCCTGTGGTGGGGCGGCGTGGCCCCGCTCGGCGGGTTCACCGTCGAAGACCAGTAGTCGGTCGCTGAGCAGGTCGATCATGTAGATGTCGTGGTCGATGACCAGCGCGGTGGCGTCGTGGTTCTCGGCGTACCGGCGGATCGCGGAGGTGGCGAGCACCCGCTGCTCGACGTCAAGGTGGGCGGAAGGCTCGTCGAGCAGGTAGAGGTCTGCCTCCTCCGAGAGGCAGGCGGCGATGGCCACCCGCTGGCGCTCCCCGCCGGAGAGGTCCGTCAGCTGTTGCTCCATCACCGCGTCGAGCTGGAGGGGCTGGGCGATCTCGGTGGTCCAGTAGGAGCTCCCGAAGTCGTCGGTGATCGAGGAGAGAAAGGCATCCACACGCATCGGCTGGTCGATCTCGATGTACTGGGGCTTGTAGGCGATGTCCAGCCGGGCGGGCACCGTCCCCTCGTCGGGTTCGAGCCGGCCGGCGAGCAGCTTTGCGAGGGTCGACTTCCCGATCCCGTTGGGGCCGACGACGCCGAGCACCTCGTTTTCGCGGATCGTCCCGCCCTCGACGGTCAGCGAGAACTCCCCCTCGCCGTAGCTCTTTGCCAGGTCGGGGTACTCGATGACGGGCTCACCGGTCGCCTGCGTCCGGGGGGCGTGTTCCTCGAACTCGATGTCGGTCTGCCGGATCCGCATGTTCTCGGCCTCCAGATACCCCGAGATGTACTCGTTGATCCCGTTGGTGACCGACTTTGGGGTCGTGACCACGCCAAAGGCCCCGGGTTCGCCGTAGGCGACGTGGATGTTGTCGGCGAGCAGGTCGAGGATGGCGAGGTCGTGCTCGACGACGAGCATCGACCGGTCACCGTCGTCGGCGAGCTCCCGGACCAGCCGGGCGGCGGTCATCCGCTGGCCGATGTCGAGATACGGGGTGATCTCGTCGAGGAAGTAGAAGTCGGCGTCCCGGGCGAGTGTCGCGGCCAGCGCGACCCGCTGGAGTTCACCGCCGGAGAGGGTGTCGATATCCTGGTCGACCACGGGACCGATCGAGAGCCGGTCGACCAGCTCCGGGAGGGCACCGCGCTCGTCGGTCCGTTCGAGCAGCGCACGGGTCGTCCCGTCGAACTGGCTGGGGATCTGGTCGACGTACTGTGGCTTGCGGGCGACGGTCACGTCGCCTTCCCGCATCGCCTCCAGGTAGTCCTGGAGGGCGGTCCCGCGGTACGCCTCGAGGATGTCGGCCCAGTCGGGTTCGTCACCGACGCGGCCGAGGTTGGGGTCGAGTTCGCCGGCGAGGACGCGGACGGCGGTGGTCTTTCCGATCCCGTTTGGGCCGAGAATCCCCGTCACCTGGCCCTCCTGGGGGGCCGGGAGGCCGTAGAGGCCAAAGGCGTTCTCGCCGTAGCGGTGGACCGGCTCGTCGTCCAGTTCCTGTGGGAGGTTGATGATCTGGATGGCGTCGAACGGGCACTTCTCGACGCAGATGCCACAGGACTCGCCGAGGCAGATCTCCTCGGAGATCCACACCTGGTCGGGGGTGCCGGCGTGGGGGTCGTCGGCCTCGTAGCGCTCCTCGCGGGTGATGATACACTCCTTTCCCGTCCGGTTTGGCGGGCAGAAGTTGACACACTCGTAGTTACAGCGGTCGGGCTGGCACCTGTCGAGGTCGACAACGGCGATGCTGTCGTCGGCCATCGTTACAGCCTGGCGCCGGCGGTCAGGAGCAGACCCCAGGTGACAAACCAGAGGGCGAAGGTCATGAACGCGAGGTAGAGGTTGTCCTTGATCCCGAACTCGCTGACATCGATCCCCAGGAGGTGCAGAGCCGGCAACTGGAGCAACAGCGCCCCGATCATCAGAAAGAGGCCGGTCCGGTCCGTCGGACCGCCGGCCAGCAGCGCGGACCCGACGCCGGCGGCCACACCCATGGTCGTGGCGAGCGTGGTGACGGTCACCCCGCGGACGTGCGGGCTGAACCGCTCGCCGCTCTCGGTAGCCATACCGACAGGTGGGCGAGCCGTCCTCAAAAGCCGTTCGTTCCCAGGCGTCGACAGGTGTGGCAACCCCCGTCAGGCGCCGTCGCCGCGGCCCCGGCGGTTTTTTGTCCGCGCCGGGTGTTCGGTCGGTATGGGCGGTGACGGGTCCGGAGAGGCGCTGTCGGCGGCCGGGAGTGACTCGGCGGTCGCCGGGGCCGGGCCGGGGGCCGACGACCCAGACGACAGCCCCGGACCGACCGCGGAGGACGGTGAGAGCGCGGACGCCTCGCGGCCGGTGACCGCGCCGGTGCTCTTTCTGGTCGGGCTGACGGCGTTTGCCGGGGGGACGGTCGGCTTTCTCGCGGACCTGGTGACCGGGCACGGGGTTCTCCGGAGCCTGCTGGTCAACGGTGGGGGTGCGGGGTTGCTGGTGACGTGGGCCGCGGTCGACACGCTGGGTGACCCGGACACCCGGGTCGCGACCGCGACCGGGGCCGCCGGGACGGCCCTGCTTCTGTACGGGCTGTACATGGTCGTCGTCGGGCTGGCCGTGGCGGCGACCACGTTCCGACACGGCCGGCTGTGGCTCGGGGTCGGGATGAGCACGAGCGGTGCGGCGGGGATGCTGGTCGGCTTCCTGGTCTTTCCACGGGAGTCGGTGCTCGGCGGCGAGGCGGAGCCGGCAGGTGACGAACACGGCGAGTAGCGGGCACACTCCCTCAACTTTATACAGTCGGCGCGCACAGATCACATCGATGTCAGAAACCGATGGGGACGGGATCGCGGACCTCCCCCCGAGCGCGAAACTGGTCTACAAGGTACTCGAGTACAACGGCCCGCTGACACAGAAGGGAATTGTCGAGGAGTCGATGCTCTCCGCGCGCACGGTACGGTACGCGCTCGAACGCCTCGACGAGGTTGGTGTCGTCGAGGAGGACGTCTACTTTGCTGACGCGCGACAGAACCTCTACGAGATCACCGACGAGGCGACCCCAGAGGCGGCCGTCTCCGACTGACCGGTCCGACTCTCTTCGTGTCGACCCCGGCTACGAGGGGGTGACTGTGACCGTCCGTCCGCGGTCGATCGCCGACTCCAGTTCCTCCGCGATCGCCGACCCCCGTGAGACCTGAATCTCCCCGCCACGGGAGACGGTGGCGGTGAACAGGTACTCGTCGTCGGCCTGGACCTCGACAGTCTCGCCGGCGTGTCCCTCCAGCGGGATGATCACGTGCCGGCTAGTGACCTCCGGGGTGACCGCCTGCCCCCCGGTGCCGTGCCGGTTGCCGCCGCCGGCGGGGCTGCTCCCGCCACGGCCCCCGTCACGCTCGCTGAACGTGCGGACGTCGATGTCGATCCCCAGGCGGTTCTCGATGTCGGAGATCCGGCCGCCACCCTTGCCGATGACCCCGGAGATGTCGCCGTCCTCGACCCAGACGACGGCGCGGTCCCCGCCCCGCAGCTCCACCTCGACGTGTCCGTCGGCAACCGAGCGGATCTCGCGTTCGACCTCCTGTTTGGCGATGCGGTCGACGCCGGAGTCCGGTGGGCCACCCCCGTCCGCTCCGGGTCCTCCGTCCTCGTCCCCGAGCGGGACGGTGACGACCTGCCGGTTGAAGGTGTAGATCTCGTACTCCGGGCGGTCGGTCTCGAAGTCCCGCACCAGGATGACCGGGCGGGCCAGGTCCTCCTCCATCAGCCCCTCGGGGACCTTCACCTCCGTCTGTACGTCGTAGACCTTCTCGACCTGGCCGGCCTCGATGTAGACGACAGTGTCGACGACCTGTGGGATGAGCCCGAGTTCGACCCGGCCGATCAGCCGCTGGAGGGCGTCGATAGCCCGGGTGGCGTGGACGACGCCGACCATCCCGACACCGGCCAGCCGCATGTCCGCGAACACCTCGAAGTCGTCGGTCTTGCGGACCTCGTCGTAGATGGTGTAGTCCGGCCGGACCATCAACAGCGAGTCGGCGGTGTTCGCCATGCTCCCGCCGAGTTCGGTGTACTGGGTGATGTCGTCGCCGACCTGGAGGTCACGGGGTTTCTCCATTGTCTTGACCGCGTAGTCGGCGTCGGCGAGGTACTCGGCGACGGCCTGGGCGAAGGTGGACTTGCCGGCCCCGGGTGCCCCGGAGATGAGGACGCCGCGCTGGCGCTCGACCAGCCGGTCCCGGAGTTCGTCGGCGTACTCGTAGTCGTCGAGTTCGGTCTTGACGATCGGCCGCACCGCCGTTATCTCCCGGCCGTCCGCGAAGGGTGGGCGGGCGATCGCCACCCGGAACTGGCGGAACTGGACGATCGTCATCCCCGGCTGGTCCAGCTCGACGAACCCGTCCGGGCTGTCCCGGGTCGCCTCCTCGATATCCGCGGCAAAGTCACGGAGTTGGTCGTCGGTCAGCGGGTCCTCGCCGACCGCCTCGTAGTGCATGTCGCCGATAGCGCCGCGCTTTGCCATCGGGACGACACCGGTCTTGAGGTGGGCACTCATCGTCCCCTCGTCGAAGAACCGCTCGATCGCGAGCCCCTCGACGGCCCGCTGTCTGGAGCGTGGGTCGAGCAACTCGACGGCCAGGCCCTTCGCGCGGGCAACCTCGGCTTGGACGTCGTCGCTGGTGACGAGTCTCGCCTCGCGGTCCTCGGCCACCTCCCGGATGAGGGCGTCGACCTCGCCCTCGTCGGCCTCGCGCCTCTCGGTGGCCCCGGGGCGGCGGCCGACGTACTCGACGTCGATGGTGCCGTCGGCGTCCAGTTCGACCAGGCGCTGGAGCTCCGACAGCCCCTCCCAGCCGGTCTCGCGGCCGTCGTTTGCCTGTGCCTCGAGTTCGCCGACGACTGCCTCGGGAACGACGACGGTTGCGCCGGCAAAGCCCGTGCCGGCGGCCCCCGAGTCGGGGTCGGCGTCGGCGCGTACCCGCTCGGACACCCGACCGTCGATGACGACGCTCGTGTCCGGAACGATCTCCATACAGTGCATTGGCCGTGTTCGTTGATAAGGACCGTGAT
>JAQCNN010000088.1 GCA_028275005.1 Salinirussus sp. | reverse complement strand
CGGGATACCGGACCAGCCGGGTGTCGACGCCGTGCTTGCGGAGGAGTCGGTAGAACAGTTCGGCGGTGGCGGCCGGCGTCCGGTAGTCGTCCTCGCTGTGGAGGAGGAGCGTCGGTGTCTCGACATCACCCGCGCTGCTCGCGGGGGACTGCGCCCAGAGAAAGCCGGCGTCCTCCGAGGGGACGGCGTCGAAGTCACCCTCGACGAGCTTGTAGGCGGTGTCCGTCGAGCCGTAGAAGCCGGTGAGGTCGTAGACCCCGCGCTGGGAGACCGCGGCGGTGAACCGGTCGGTGTGGCCGACCAGCCAGGCGGTCATGAAGCCGCCGAAGCTCCCGCCGGTCAGGAAGACCTGGTCGCCGTCGACGTACCCCCGGTCGGTCACGGCGTCGACCCCGGCAAGGACGTCCCGCGCGGTGACGGCCCCCCAGTCTCCTTCGATGGCCTCGGCAAAGGCCTGGCCGTACCCCGTCGACCCCCTGGGGTTCGACCAGAAGACGACGTAGCCCCGGGCGGCCAGCGTCTGGAACTCGTGCCACATCGTCCCGCTGGTCGTCCACATCGCGTGGGGGCCGCCGTGGACCTCCACCGCCAGCGGATAGCTCTCCTCGGGGTCGAAGTCCGGCGGCGTGAGCAGCCAGCCCTGCACCTCGTGTGCCCCGGCGTCCTCGTCGGCGTCGACGCTGACCGATAGCTCCTCGGGCCGGGAGACCGCCCGGTCGTCCAGCAGGGCGGCGTTGGCACGGGTGAGCCGGCGCTCCTCCGCCCCGCCCGGGGTCGTCACGTAGAGGTCCCCAGGGTGGTCCCACTCGCTGCGCACGACCGCGAGCAGGTCCTCCCCGACGTCGAGGGCGTCGACACTGGCCCAGGCCTCCCGGACGACCCGCTCGGCGTCACCGCCGTCACCGTCCCACGGGGCCGTCCACACCGCTCCGGCGCCCTCGTCGGGTGTGACCAGGTACAGCGACTCGCCGTGGCGCCCCCACTGGACCGGGCTGTCGGGGCTCAGCGTCCGGTCGAGGTCGACCATCGGGGTGTGGACCTCGCCTGTCCCGACCTCGTAGACCCTCGCTTCGACCGGGCGCATCGAGGCGCGGTCGTCCTCGACGTAGGTGTAGGCCACGCGGCCGTCCCCGGTCGCCGCGAGCGTCGTCCCCCACGCTGTCGTGGTGTGAACCGGCTCGCGGTCGCCCGTGGCGGTGTCGTAGGCGACGATGGTCTGCTCGATACTGTCGTCCGGGTCCGGCTCACCGTCCGAGACTGTGTAGTACAGCGTTTCCGCGTCGCCCCACTCGGGGTTGTCGTGGTCTTCGTCGGCGTCGGTGACCCGCTCGACCTCGTCCTCGTCGGGGGCGTCGGCAAGGTGGGCCAGGTAGACCTGGCCGCGCCGGCCGTCGAAGTACTCCTCGGCCGACCGGTAGACCGTCCGGTCGACCACTCGGGGGTCGGGGGGTTCGGGCTCGTATGCCTCGGGAACCGAGCGGTCCCGCTCGGCCTCCCGGTCGGCGGCGGTGACCCGCTGGACGAACGCCAGCCGGTCGCCGGCCGGGCCCCAGGTGACCGCGTCGACGCCGCCGACGACGTCGGTTACCTGGCGGGCCTCGCCGCCGTCGGTCGGGACGACCCACAGTTGCGGGCGGTCGTCGTCGGCACCGCGGGTCGAGACAAAGGCCAGTCGGTCGCCACTCGGGCTGAAGCGGGGCTGGCTGTCGACCCCCTCCACGAGGGTGAACCTGCGGGGCCCGCCGCCGCCGGTCGGCGCCATGTAGACCGTCGCCTCGTCGGAATCGCCGCCCTCGCCGGGTTCCTCGCGGACGAACGCCACCCGGTCGCCGCCGGGCGCGACGCGGGGCTCGGTGACCCTCACGAGGTCCTGGAAGTCGGCGGCCTCGATGCGTTCCATGGCCCCCGCTGAGGGCCCGGCCGGCAAAGACGTTCGGGCACTCCGGGGTCGGTGTCACGTCGGGGTCCGGAGGTACGTCCCGGCGAGCGCAATCGCCGCGCTGACCAGGAGGACAATCGCGCTGGCCGCGTTGAGAAACGAGGTGGCACTGACACGGACCTTCCCGAACAGCTCCAGGGGCATCGTCGTCACACCGCTTCCGGCCAGGAAGAAGGTGATGAGGAACTCGTTGAACGAGAGGGCAAACGTGAACAGCACCGAGGCGACGAGCGCCGGGGCCAACAGCGGTAGCGTCACCGTCCGGAAGACGGTCCACCCGCCCGCCCCGAGGTCGCGCGCGGCCTCCTCGAGTGCGTCGTTGAGCTCGGCGTACCGTGCGGTCAGCAGGAACGTGCTGAACGGGAGTACCCAGAACAGGTGGCCAAGCACCACCGGCAGGAAGCCAAAGCCGACCCCGACCGTCCCGGCGGTGACGCCGATCCCCAGCGCCAGCACGACCGTCGGGACGAACAGCGGAACCGCAACCGCGAGGGCAACGAGGCCCCGGACCCACCCGGGCAGGCGTGACCGGGTGATCGTCCGGGCGGCGAGCAGGCCGAGGACCGTTCCGACTGTGGCCGCGATCACACCGATGACCGCGCTGGTGACGAGCCCGCGCACGAACCGTGCGTCGGCGAACACCGCCGCGTACCACTCCAGCGAGGCGCCACTGAGCGGGATCGACGGCTGTGAGCCGGGCGAAAAGGAGAGATACACGATCGTCACGACGGGGAGGTACAGGAACAGGAAGGTCGCCACGGTCGTCGCCTGGAAGAACCCGGACCGGACCCGGGCGCCGAGTGAGAGTTCCGACACTGTTACCACCGTTTGAGCTCCGCCCGGACCCCGCCGAACCGTGCGCCGACGGCGAAGCCGACCACGACGACCGCGAGGAAGGTCATCGACAGCGCCGAGGCGAACGGGTAGTCGAGCACGTCGTAGAACTGTGTCGTGATCAGCTCGGCGACCATCGGGTTCGACTCCGCGCCCAGGATCCGGGGGGTGGCGTAGGCACCGGCGATACGGGCGTACACGATGAGCAGGCCGGCGACGGCGCCGGCGGCCGTCTCCGGGACGACCACGTCGCGAAACACGCGGAAGTCACCGGCACCCAGGTCCCGGGCCGCCTCGACCAGCCGGTAGTCGAGTCGTTCCATCGAGACGTACATCGTCAGCAGCAGATACGGCAGGTAGATGTGGATGAAGCCGGCCAACAGCGACAGCGACGGGAAGGTCAGGCCGACGACCGGCAACTCGAACGGGCGGCCCAGCAGCGCCAGCGGCTCGGAGATGACACCGGCCCACCCGAGCACGACGTTGAGCACCCCGTCGGGTGCGAGCAGCCACACCCAGGTGTAGTTGAGGACGACGTAGTTCAGCCACAGCGGGAGCGTCAGCGTCGCCAGCACCGGCAGCCGGTACCGGGCCGGGCAGCGGTTGGCCAGCCAGTACGTCACCGGGTAGGCGATGGCGAGACAGACCACCGTCAGCAGGACGCCGACGAACAGCGACTGGGTGATGACGGCGACGTAGATCCCCTCCGTCACGTCGAGGTAGTTGCTCGCCGTCACCAGCGGCCGGAAGCTCTCGACGAGCAACAGGAGCAGCGGGACCACACCGAGTGTCACCGCCAGGACCGTCGGGACCGCGGCCAGAAGCACGTCTCTGGTCGTGCGGCCCTCGAAGGCGTCCCGGATGGTGGTTGCGGTGCTCATTCGTCCCGGCTACGAGCCGCTCGCCCGGCGTTTGTCTGTCGGTCACGGTCGCCACTGTCAGGGTCCTCGGCGCCGTCGGCGCGCACACCGGGGGTCACCGACGGCTCGCCCGACGCCGCCGCTGTGCCGTTGCTCGGGGCGACAAGTGTCGCGTCGGTCAGGGACAGCGTGAGGTCGTCGCCGACAGTGAACCGCTCGTCGGCGTCGGTCCGGGCGGTGAGGACGCTCGCCTCGTCGGTGTCGAGTGCGACCGTGTACCGGTCGTAAAACCCCTTGAACTCGCTCGCACGAACCGTCGCCGAGAGCGGGCCGTCACCGAGTTCGACGTCCTCTGGCCGGACCATCACCGCGACGCTGGTGCCAACTGCCGGCGACACCCCGCCCGGGTCGGCCCGGACCTCCCCGGCCCCCACCCCGACGGTTACCCCCTCGTCGGCGACGGCGGTCACCGTCCCGGGGAGGATGTTCGCGTCGCCGAGAAAGTCCGCGACGAAGGCCGTTTCGGGCTGGTCGTACAGCGACTCCGGGGGGCCGGACTCGACGACCTCCCCGGCGTCCATCACGGCCACCCGGTCGGACATGCTCATCGCCGCGTCCTGGTCGTGTGTGACGTAGAGAAAGGTCGTCCCGACGTCGCGCTGGACGCGGCGGAGTTCGGCCTGCATCTCCTGTCTGAGCTTCCGGTCGAGACTCGACAGCGGCTCGTCGAGTAACAGGACACTCGGCTCGGGGGCGAGTCCCCGCGCCAGGGCGACCCGTTGGCGTTGCCCGCCGCTCAGCTCCGTCGGTCGGCGGTCACCCAACTCACC
>JAQCNN010000084.1 GCA_028275005.1 Salinirussus sp. | reverse complement strand
CACCGTCGCGGACATCGAGCACGTCGACCCGGACCTCCTCTTCGTCTCGAACGGCCCGGGCGACCCGGAGAACTTCGAGGCCGCGGCCGCACTCGTCGACGAGTACGTCGGCGAGACGCCCATCGCGGGCATCTGCCTGGGCCAGCAGGTCGTCGCCAACGCCCTGGGCGGCTCCACGGAGAAGATGGAGTTCGGGCACCGCGGCGTCAACCAGCCCGTCCGTGACCTCCGCTCCGGCCGCGTCGTGATGACCACCCAGAACCACGGCTACACCGTCGCCGAGCCGGGCGACCGGCTGGAGGTCACGCAGATCAACGTCAACGACGACACCCCCGAGGGGCTCGAATCCGACGAGCTGGACATCATCACCCGCCAGTACCACCCCGAGGCGAATCCCGGCCCGAACGACTCCCTGGACTTCTTCGACGACGTACTCGACCTCGTGGACGGCACGAACTGACTGCGTGTGGGTGGCCCTGTCGGCTACGGCCCGTCGACACTACGGACAATACCTGTCGTGGCCGACTCGCCGCCGTACTCCGTCACACCGCCGTGGACCTCGACACGCAGGGTCTCGCCGTCCTTTCGGAGCCCGCTGAAGCACTCCCGAAACGTCCCGTTACACCGCCCGGACGGCGGGAGCAGGTCCGCCACGCCGTCACGTTCGGCGTCGGCGACGATATCCAGCGGCGACCGCCCGAGCAGTTCCTGCTGCCCGTACCCGAAGATGTCGGCAAACTTCCGGTTGACGTAGGCCAACTCGCGGTCCTGGACGACGAACACGCCGGCTACACCCTGCTCGACGAGCCGCTGGTACCACGAGAGGGCGTCCCAGAACTGCTGTTGGGTGCGGTACTGGTCGACGGCGTTCTCGATACGGTTGGAGAGCACCTCGTACTGGTCGGTGCCGCTGCCTTTCTGCATGTAGTCGGTCACACCCGCTTCGATGGCCTCGCTCGCGATCTCCTCGCTCCCTCTGCCGGTAAAGAGCACGAAGGGCAGGTCGGGGTACCGGTCACGGGCGGTCTCCAGAAACTCCAGCCCGTCTGTCCGAGGCATCTGGTAGTCGCTGATGACACAGTCGAACTCGTGCTCGCCGAGCCGGTCGAGTGCCTCGACGTGGCTCGCTCTACTCGCCCCACCTCCGCTGGGTCTTTGGTCGGTCAGCGATCCCCTGGACGGCCATCGGCTGGTCGGCGGCGTTGACGGCCTCCAGTGCGGCCTCGGCGCTCTCGATGGTCGAGAAGTACGTCACCGTCTCCTCGACACAGACCTCCAGCACCTCCCGATTCCGTGAGATAACCACGTCGACATCGCCGTCGCGGACGGCCTGCTTGACCGCCTCGGTGGACTCGAAGTCACCGAAGTCGAGCACCTCGAGATGCTCCTCGAAGCCGAGCACCGGCAGGTCGACGACGGCGGTCCCCTCCAGCGGAATGGGCTTGTCGACACACATCTGGGCCTTCTGGTAGGCCTTCCCGAAGGAGCCGGCAGTCCCCATCACCTCGCCTGTGGACTTCATCTCCGGGCCGAGCCGTGGGTCCGAGCCCGGCAGCCGGTCGAACGGGAGTACGACCTCCTTTACCGAGACCTGTTCGGGGATGTGCTCCTCGTAGTCCAGCTCGTCGAGGGAGGCCCCGGCCATCACCTTCGCGGCGATCTTCGCCAGCGGCACACCCGTCGTCTTCGCGATGAACGGGACGGTGCGCGAGGAGCGGGGGTTTGCCTCTAACACGTACACCTCACCGTCTTTGACGGCGAGTTGGACGTTCAGCAGGCCAACCGTATCCAGCGCGTCGGCGATCTCCTCGGCGACCTCCCGGATCCGGGGCATCACCGCCGCTACCTCCTGGGAACGCGGCGGGATCATGCACGCGGAATCCCCGGAGTGGACGCCCGCCGTCTCGACGTGTTCCATCACCCCGCCGACCAGGATATCGTCCCCGTCGGCGACGGCGTCCACATCCAGTTCGACGGCGTCGGCGAGGAACTCGTCGACGAGGACCGGCTTGTTCGGGCTCACCCGGACCGCCTCCTCGATGTAGGTCTCGAGGTCCTCGTCGTTGTAGACAACGTCCATCGCACGCCCACCGAGCACGTAGCTCGGCCGGACGAGCACCGGGTAGCCGATCTCGTGGGCAAGCTCCAGGGCCTCACTCTCGCTGGTCGCCGACCCACCCTCCGCCTGTGAGATGTCTCGCTCGGCCATCAGCCGGTTGAACCGGTCCCGGTCCTCCGCCAGGTCCATCGCGTCCACCGACGTCCCGAGGACCGCACAGTCCAGGTCACGCCGGTCGAGTTCCTGCTCCAGCGGGTGGCCGATATCCACCGAGGTCTGCCCGCCGAACTGGACCATCACACCGTCGGCGTTGGCCGCCTCGATGACGTCCGCGACCTCCTCGGCGGTGACGGGCTCGAAGAAGAGGCCGTCCGAGATGTCGTAATCCGTCGAGACCGTCTCTGGGTTGTTGTTGACGACGTGGGCGTCGATCCCCAACTCCTCCAGTGCGCGCACGGCGTGGACGGAGCAGTAGTCGAACTCCACACCCTGACCGATCCGGATCGGCCCGCCGCCGACGACCACGACGCTCTCCGCGTCACGGTCCACCTGTAGCTCGTCGCGGTTCAGCTCCGAAACCGGGTCCCGCGTGGAGTAGTAGTAGGGGGTCGTGGCGGCGAACTCACCGGCACAGGTGTCGACCAGCTTGAAGTCGCGGTCGGTCGTGGCGTCGTTGACCTCGCCGACGGCAGGGGGGGTCGACGAGGAGCCGCCAACGTTCCCCGCAGCGCCGCCGTCGGCCTCGACCGTGTCCCCCTCGACGGCGCCGCGCTCGTCGAGTAGCCGGTCGGGGAGCCAGGAGGCGTGGGTATCGGTGAACTCCCCGCCGGAGAGGGCGGTGATCTCGTGGTCGGTAAAGCCCGCGTCGGCCGCGGTCTGGAACTCGCCGACGCTCGCGGCCTCCGCGGCCTCCGCGACCCGCCTGTACCGCTCGACGTACCACTCGCGGATCCCCGTCAGCGCCGAGACGGTGTCCACGTCGTACCCCCGCTCGAAGGCCTCGAACATGGCGTAGGGGCGGGCGGGGGTGGGCCGCTCCAGGTGTGCGGATTCGAGGTCCTCGTCGCTCACCTCGCTCCAGTCGACCGCGGGGTTGTACTCCGTCGAGCGCAGCGCTTTCAGCAGTGACTCCTCGAAGGTCCGCCCGATCGCCATCGCCTCCCCCGTCGACTTCATTGCGGGGCCGAGTTCGAACTCGACGTCCCGGAACTTGTCGACGGGCCACCGCGGGACCTTCGTCACCACGTAGTCGATTGCTGGCTCGAACGCCGCGGTCGTCTCGCCGGTAATCTCGTTTTCGATCTCGTGGAGTCGTTTCCCGAGTGCGACCTTCGCAGTGACGCGGGCAATGGGGTAGCCCGTGGCCTTCGAGGCCAGCGCCGAGGAGCGGGAGACGCGGGGGTTGACCTCGACGACGCGGTACTGGCCGCCGGGGGTGCCGTCGTCGCGCCAGGCGAACTGGATGTTACAGCCGCCCTGGATGCCGAGTTCCCGGATCACCTTCAGGGCGGTGTCGCGCATCTCCTGGTGGCCCTCGTCGGGGATCACCTGACTCGGGGTGACGACCATCGACTCCCCGGTGTGGATCCCCATCGGGTCAAGGTTCTCCATGTTACAGATGATGATACAGGAGTCGTCGGCGTCGCGCATCACCTCGTACTCCAACTCGATCCAGCCGTCGATGGACTCGGTGATCATCACCCGGCTGTCCCGTGAGAGGTTGAGCCCCTTCTGGACAGCATCCTCGAGCTCGTCCATCTCGCCGATGACGCCCGAACCCGCCCCGCCGAGTGTGTAGGTGGTCCGCATGATAACGGGGAGCCCACCGACCTCGTCGACGGCCGCCTCGACCCGGTCGACAGTGTCGATGGTGGTCGAAGCCGGCACCGGCTCGCCGATGGACTCCATGCGCTTGCGGAACTGCTCGCGGTCCTCGGTCGCGTAGATGGTGTCGAGTGGCGTGCCCATCACGTCGACGTCGTGGGCTTCGAGGACACCCTCCTCGGCGAGTTCCGCGGTGACGTTGAGCCCGGTCTGACCACCCAGCCCGGCGATCACACCGTCGGGCTCCTCCTTCCTAATGATCTGTGTGATCGCAGCCGTGGTGATCGGCTCGAGGTAGACCTCGTCGGCCATCTCCGGGTCGGTCATGATCGTCGCCGGGTTGGAGTTGACCAGCACGACTCGCGCCCCCTCCTCCTGGAGCGCGCGGCAGGCCTGCGCCCCGGAGTAGTCGAACTCGGCTGCCTGTCCGATCTTGATCGGGCCGCTGCCAATGAGCAGTATCGTCCGGTCTTCTCCCGCTGTCATTATCCAGGGGGAGCCCACACATCGTAATAAGGTCGGCGATACGGTACGAAGATCGAAGCCGGATTTCGAAAATCGTACTGTGAGCCGGTCACACGCGACGCACGCTCAGGGGCGCGGACCGTACAGGGGAGAACGGCAACGGGCCCGGAACAGCCGGCAGCGACAGCCGATTCCGTGACGGACGAGCAACGGCTCAGTTGTTCCCGTCGGCAAACCGGTAGCGGTAGGGCTGGTCGCGGATGACCTCCACCTCGCCGGTTTCGGCACGCCGGCCGAGAACGGTTGCGACCCGGTGGGCACTGTCGAACTCCTCGTCGTGGTCCTCGAGTATCTGGACGATCTCCCGTGCTGTCAACGGCCCCTCGGGGTCGGCCCGCTCTAGGACCGACCGGATGCGCTCGTAGTCGCCACGGCGTATGCGCATACCTACCAATCAACGCTACACCCTCATTAAACGGCGTCAGACAGGCGTCAGACGCCGGCTCGGCCGAAACCGCAGGACGGTACGGCCACGCACCCGTCGGCGCCTGTCATACAGAGACCAGGGTCGAGTCTACATAGCCAGCGAATATCTATATACTCCTCGGGAGCGGCCACGGCTCAGACGGCGGTGTCGTGTTCGGACTCGAACTCCCGTTCGGCGCGGTAGCGCTCGACGAAGGCCTCGACGTCGAACTCCTGCATCCGGCGCTCGAACTCGGACATCGCCGAGCCGTCCTCGGCGTGGCTGACGGCGTGTTCCATCAACTCGACGAGTAGCTCCACGACAACCTCGTGGAGCCGGTGGGCGTCGAAGTCCGCAACCCACACCAGCGCGTAGCCGACCTGCCCGTCCCCGGAGGTGTCGGCACTGACCACCTGTTCGGGAAACTCCTCGACGACCATCCCCAGCACGTGCGGGGTCGAGAACTCCTCGAACTCGTCGGCGGTGTCGACGGTCGCCCGGAGGACGTCGACGATCGACTCGGGGACAAAGCGAGCCAGCGGGTGGGCGTCGGTCACGACGGCGTGGTCGGCACCACAGCGACAGTCAAACTCCCGGACCCCGATGTCGATGTCACGGACACTCACCGTCCGTCCACAGGGGAGGTCGAGGGACTCGGCTGCGCCGCCGGGCACGCCGGGCTCTGCCATAGCCACACTTCGGGCGTCCCGGGAATAAAGACCGCGGAACGGGCCGACACCTACAGCCCCGGGAGAGCCCGCTCAGGGCCAGTCGTCGCGGCCGTCGTCGTCGCCGGTGTCGGTCACCTGTGCGTCCGGCGGGTCCGGTTCGCCCAGCTCCCAGTCGGCCGCCCCCGCGGCCTCCTCGACGCCGAGATACTCCCAGCCCGCCGTCTCGGCGAGGGAACGGTCCGCCCCGGCTGTCCCGACGTAGACGTAGCGGTCGGTCCCGAACTGGTCTTTGACGTTTGCGAGGCTCTCCTCACGACCCCGCGGACCGGAGAAAAAGTCCTGGCGGATCCGGTGTTTGCGGGTGAAGTTCGTCACGACGTAGGTCGGTCTCTCGGAGATGACGCCGACGTACTCGCTCCACTGGCGGGCGTCTGTGAAGACGGCATCGGGCTTTGCGAGCTCCTGGAGCGCCGTCAGGTCGAAGGCCAGCGTCATGTCGCCGCTCCCATTCATGTCAAGGAGTGGGCAGCGTCCGGAGAAAAGACCGTCGGTCTCAACACCCGGGAGCGGGGCTGTGTGCCCGACCGCCGCGAGACGGGGCTACTCGGCCTCGGCCTGTGGCGCCGCGTCTAGCTTGTCGAGGTCGACGTCCTCCTCGAGCAACACGTCCTTCTGGTCGGCCACCTCTCGCTCCTCGCGGATGAGCTGTTTGTAGGTCTGTTGCTGGGAGAGGTCGCCGATGAGGACCCCGCCGACGATCCTGCCGTCCTTGAACGCGAGGCGGCGCCACTCGGTGTCCGAGTACTTGCGCTCGGCGGAGTCGTCGCCGACCGTCGGGTGCCCAAAGGAGAGAAACGGAAAGTCGAAGTGGGTGATCGAGTACGAGGAGACCCAGCGAAACGCCTCCTCGTCGGCGTCTGCGACCATGTTCGTCGCCGCGACAGCACCCTGTTCCTTTGCCGAGCCCCAGGAGCCGTTCTGGCCGTGTTCACCCAGGATCGAGTCGTAAAACCGGGTGATGTCGCCGGCGGCGTAGATATCCTCGACACCCGTCTGCATGTACTCGTCGACGACGACGCCGTCGTCGGTCTCGATGCCGGTCCCGCGGAGCCACTCGGTGTTGAACTCGAGGCCGATGGCAACGCCACAGAACGCACCGTCGTAGCGGTCGCCGTTGGGGTCGACCGCCCCCGTGACGTGGCCGTCGTCGTCCACCTCGAAGCGGTCGACGCCGGAGTCGAAGACGGGGGTGACACCGTTTTCCTCCAGGGCGTCGTGGATGATCTCCGCCCCCTCGAGTGAGAGGGCATAGCGCCACCAGCGGTTCCCCCGCATCAGGTAGTGGGCGTCAACCGCCTGGGCGGCACAGACCGCCGCGAGGTCGATACCGAGCAGGCCCGCGCCGACGATGACACCGGTCTCGGCCGTGTCCGCGGCCTCCCGGATCCCGCGGGCGTCCTGGAAGGTCCAGAAGTGGTGAATACCGTCGGCGTCGGCGTTTTCGACCGGCAGCTGGGTTGGGGTTCCGCCGGTCGCAATCAGCAGCTTGTCGTACTCGTAGGTCTCGCCGTCGTGTGTCGAGAGGGTGTGTGCGTCGGGGTCGACGCCGGTGACGTAGGTGTTGAGCCGGAGGTCGATGTCGCGCTCGTCGTACCACTCGGGCTCGTGAATCGAAATCGGGGCCTCGGGGAGCTTCCCCTTTGCAAACTCCTTTATGAGAATGCGGTTGTAGAGGGTCTCACCCTCGTCGGTGATGACGGTGACGTCCGCGTCGGGGTCCTCCTCGCGGATCGTCTCGGCCGCCGAGCTACCGGCGATCCCGTCGCCCACAATGACATGCGACGTGGTCATGTGAATAGATTAGGCGCCGCGACTAATGTGGATTGCCATCTCGGGTCTACTTGCGACCTGTCACGAGACGGCCGCCGGACGGGGAATTGAATAGCCTGGCGACCCGAGTCCCTGTCGATGAAGCTTCGCCAAAATATCCGTCACTGGGCCGCAAAAAAGGCACTGACGATGCCGGTCGTCGGGAAGTACACCAACGACAAACTCGTCGACATCCACACCGACGTCTTTCTCGACCGTGCCGAGGAGCCCCGCCGCGAGGAGCGGCGCGCTCACCTGAACGACTTCTTCGACGCGACGATGGACACCTACGTCACAGCCCTCGAGACGGGCCTTCCCGAGGCCGAGGCCCGCGAGATCACCCACGCCCAGGCCAACTTCGACTTCTACAACCACGGCTGGACGGAGATGATGGAGTTCCCCGCCGACGAGGTCGCGGAGCACTACGGCCGCTACGAGGACTTCTTCGCGGCACACGGGATCACTATCGACGACCCGCTGGGCGAGTTCCGGCCCGCCGCGGGCGTTGCCGACGCACCCTCGACCCCCGGAAAGCTAGACGACCCCGAACACCCCCACGCCGAGGGTGGCTTTGCCGACGATGTCTACGTCGAGACCGACGACGGCGAGGTGGTCGTCGGTGGTACCGAACAGCCCGACGAGGTGGCGGTCGACCGTGCCCCAGGCGTCGACCCCGACGAGGCTGACGAGGCCGGCGCGGACTGAGGTCACAGGGGGTCACGCCGCCGCGACCCACGTGCCGTCCGGAAACTGAGCTGGGGCCCCGGAACGTCGCCACGACCGAGGCGAGGACGGTATGTCGCCTCACGACCCGCGTTTGGGCGGCCAGCCAGAAGCAGCCTCCAGCCGGCCGCCTCAGTCACCGACCCCGGGCTCCGATGGGTCGACGGCCACGTCGGCGACCCGGTCGGCACACTCGAAGCCGGCGACGACACCGCCGTTCAGCGACCGCTCCGGGTACTGGGCACGGGAGGCCATCCCCGCGTAGTAGACCCCCTCGGCGACCGGCTCCGCGAGGTCGTACGGGACCACCGTCTCCAGGTACCCCCGCTCGTAGATAGGGGCGGTGCGGGGGTTGCGGGCGGTCCGGACCCAGTTGACCCCCCCGCGGTCGAAGTCCGGAAACAGGTCCTCGATGCCGGCGAGCCACGCCTCCTCGACGCCCTCGTCGTCGGCCTGCCAGAGGGGGTCCCCGTCGTCCTGGATGTACTTCACGGCGTACAGCAGGTGCTCGCCGCCGTAGCGCTCGGCCGGGACGAAGTTGGTGTGCTCGACGAGCGCGCCAAAGGGCGCCTCGTCGGCGACGTTGAGCCAGTAGACGTCCGTCAGCGGTTCCTCGATGCTGATCACCGAGCAGACCGTCCCCTGGAAGTCGACCTCACAGGTGTACCCCGTCAGCGCCTCCAACACCGTCGGCATCGCCGCGACGATGGCGCCGTCGACGCGGTGTGTCTCCCGGCCCTCCGCCGTCTCGGCGGTCATCGCGGTGACCCGCCCGTCGGCCAGCCCCAGGTCGGCCACACGGGCGCCTGTGGTGATATTCCCCCTCCCGACCGACTCGACCAGCGCGTCTAGCAGGACGGCAAACCCCCCCTCGAAGTAGCCGAGGACCTCCCCACGGAGCACGTCCCGTTCGCCGCGGAACTTGATCCGGCCGAGCAGCCACGCCGCACTCACCGCCTCCCAGCGGTCGCCGAACTTCGCCTCCAGGAGTGGCTTGAAAAACCGCTCGAAACAGCCCCGGGAGGTGTGCTCGAGGATAAACTGCTTGACGGGGACGTCCTCGAAGTCCGCCAAGCGCTCGTAGGTGTCGAAGGAGGGGACCCCTCCGCGGACGTCGATGTCGAGGACGAGCATCCCGAGCCGGAACTTGTCGTACAGCGAGAGGTGGGGGTACGCGAGGATCTCCCAGGGCTTGTTCATCGGGTGGGCAACGCCGTCGACGTAGTAGCCGTCGGAGCCGTAGCGCCACTCGATACGGTCGTCGACACCCAACTCGGCGGCGAGGTCGACGATGGTCTCCTCCGACTTCGAGAGGTGGTGGTAGAAGGACTCGACCCGGTCGCCGGCGGTCTCGTAGGTGGCGGCGAGCCCGCCCAGACCCTCGCTGGCCTCGAAGACCTGCACGTCGTGGCCGTGGCCCTGGAGCCGGTGGGCCGCGGCCAGCCCCGCGACCCCTCCGCCGACGACACCGATCATAGCCTCTGTTCCGGGCAGGCGAAAATATGCCTTGTCGTTCGCCGCCTGACCGACAGAGGCCGTGGCCCCGAGCGCGCCCCGTCGCGAGGACGGAAGCCAGACAGACCGGCGACGGCAGACACCAGCACCCCCGGCGCCTCAGACCGCGACTCTCGCGAGCGTCGGGGCCACATCCGAGGGCAAAAAGGTGGTTTTTTGCGTGCCACCACGAAAGCGGGGGTATGTTGACTGTCCGGGCGCCAGCCACCAGCGCGAACCTCGGCAGT
>JAQCNN010000061.1 GCA_028275005.1 Salinirussus sp. | reverse complement strand
GGTTCCCCCAGCCATGGAACGGAGAACGTTCCTCTCGGCGGGCAGTGTATCGGTCCTCGCACTCACGGCTGGCTCCCCCTCCATCGCTGTCGAGACCGTCTCGGACGGACCGGCAGCCGTCGTCAGGGAATACTACCGCCGTGCAGGTGCGGTTGGAGACAGCGAGGCGTTTGCCGAACAGGTCCCGGAACTCACACACAGCGTGTCGCCGCTGGCTACCCTGGCGGCGGACGTCCCACTGGCGTTCGACGGCACACTACGTCAGGAAATCGTCGCCATCGAGGTCGTCGAGGAGGACGTCGGTGCCGAGCGGGTCGAGGACGTCTCGGACTTCTTTGCGGCGTCGGTCGGCGAGGCGGGGATAGCACGACTCGCCGGGGAGAACGCGGTCGTCGCGGTCACACTCGAGACCGACGACACCGCCGGCGGGCGAGTCGCAAAGGAGTGGCTCGTCGCACCCGATGACGGTGAGTGGCGACTGGTCTGGTTCGACGACAGGAACAGCCCCCGAGCGGCCACCAGGGGGTTTCTCCGCCAGGTGAACGCCGCCGACAGCATCGAGGCGCTCGACGACCCCGTCGACGACCTCACGCACAGCGTCTCCCCGCTGGTGAACCTGGTCGAGTACAACCCCCGGTTTTTCACCGGACTTCGACGGCAGGCGTTCACCGGGACCGAGGTCGTCGGGCAGGACCTCGACGCCGGAGCGCTCGCCGACCGGTTTGGGCTGTTTGCCAACTGGGCACGACGGGCTGATATCGAGGCTATCGCCGGGGAGAACGCCGTCGTCGCGGTGTCGCTGCGCGGGGACGACCTCGACGTCGAGGGGTTCACCCAGGACTGGCTCGTGGCCCCCGACTCCGAGGAGTGGCGGGTCGTCTGGTTCCAGTAGCCACGCGGGAGCGCCCAGGGTGGCCACTCACACGCTCCGGTCCTCCCGCGTATAACACATCTCCCAGAACTCGTGTCCGAGGCGGGTGCTCGTCAGGAACGCCTCCCGCATCGCCTCGCGCTCGCCAGGGCACTGCTCCCCACAGCGGTCGAGGAGGTCGCGCATCCAGGCGACGGACTCCCGGAACTCCTCGCCGGTGTATTTCCCGATGAACGGGGTGTAGCGGTGCTCCCCGGTGGCCGGGTCGGCCATGTGGTCGGCGGTATCCAGGTAGCCCTGGCCACAGGGGTCGACCGCCGCGACGACCTCGGGAAACGAGCCCTCGTCGGCCGCCCGGACGAGGAAGTTGGTGTAGGCGACACAGGTCGGCGCCTTCCGGACGGCCTCTATGTCCGCGGGGGAGAGGGCCCACTCGGCGGCAAAGTCGCGGTGCAGGTCCATCTCGCCCTCGAGGACGGTGTGTGCGCCCTCCATCAGCCCGGTCATCACCGGCTCGGTGCGCGCCTTCGTGCGCCCGCCCACTACCGGAACTGCATCCCGCCGTTGACGTTGACGACCTCGCCCTGTACGTAGTCGTTCTCGAGGAGGTACTCGACGGTGTGGGCGACTGTCTCGGGCTCGCAGGCGTACTGCGGGAGGTGGGTGTCGACGTCCTCGTGACCCCGGAAGTCGACCGACTCCAGGTACGCCAGGATCTCGTCGTTCATGTCGGTCTCGACGGGGCCGGGCGCGACCGCGTTGACCTGGACCCCCTCACCCCCGTACTCGCGGGCGAGCGCCCGGGTCAGCCCGTGCAGGCCGGCCTTGCTCGCCGCGTAACTGGCGTCGACGGTGCCGGCGGTACCGCCGATCGAGGAGACGAACACCACATCGCCGCCGGGGTCGAGGTGTTCGACAGCCGCGCGGGTGACGTAGAACGCACCCGTCAGGTTCGTCTGCACGACCCGCTCGAAGCGGTCGTCGTCCAGCTCGGGGGTCCGGGCCGGCGCGACGACCCCGGCGTTGTTCACGACGGCGTCTAACCCACCCAGCCCGTCGACCGCCGACTCGACCATCCCCGCGGCCGCGTCGGCGTCGCGGACGTCACCCTGTACGGCCGTCGCGGTCGCCCCGCGCTCCCGGGCCGTCTCGGCGACTGTCTCGGCGGCGGCCGTCGACTCGTTGTACCCGACCGCGACGTCGTGGTCGCCGGCCAACCGCAGCGCCGCCGCCCGGCCGACCCCGCGACTCGCACCTGTGACAAGTGTGCGCATGATATTCAGTAGTTGTACCACAGACTAATCGGTTCCGGTCGAGGCCTGCGGGCCGTCGCCGGCGCGGGTCATACTGCCGGCTGTAACTCTGTGACGAATTTCGCGACCCCGGGGCCGCGGATAGCTTCAAACAGTTACAGCCAGCAGTATCAGTCGTCGCCCTGTTCGTCGACGATGACGACCTCGCCGCCTTTGACGTCGACGTTGATCAGCGTCTTCACCCGGTAGTCGGCCTCCTCGACGGCGTTCTCCCCGCCGACCTTCTTGATCACGGCAACGGTGTCGACGACCTCGGCGCCGATCCCGTCGAGCGCGTCCAACAGGGCGGCGAGTGTCCCGCCGGTCGAGAGCACGTCGTCGATCACGACCACGCGGTCGCCCGCGCTGACGTCGTTGATGAACATCTCCGACTCCTCGTAGCCCGTCGCCTTCGAGAGCGCGACCTCGTCCTCGAGGCCGTACTCCCGTTTACGCGCGACGACGACGGGGATGTCCGTCATCAGTGAGACCGCCGTGGAGATGTGGATCCCCATCGCCTCCGGGGCGATGATCTTGTCCACGCCGTCGATGTCGGCCTTGCGGACGATCCGGACGACAATCTCCCGCAGTAGCTCGGGCTCGAGCTTTGGGACACCGTCACTGACCGGGTGGATAAAGTAGTGATAGCCCTCTTTCTCGACGATCGGCGCCTCCCGCAACGAACCCGCGAGCCGGTCCATACTCGCGGTACTGCGAGGCCGGGCAAAAACCTGTCTCACCAGCCTCGCCGCCGGCCGGCCCCGGCTCACCGCCTCACGTCGACAGTGACCGGCTCGCTGTACAGTGTCACCTCGCCGCCGGACCCGCGCAACACCAGCCGGAGTTCACCGGTGTACCGCTCCTGGTCGACCGCCGCGGGGTCGAAGCTCAGCCGGTCCATCGTGAGCTTCTTTTGACCCCGTTCGCCGGCCCGAAGAAAAAAGACCGACGACCGACTCCGTAGCTCCGGCACGCTCAACGAGTAGGTGAGCACGGGCTTGCCGGTCGCCGCGGAGATGTCGACGACGGCGTCGGGCACCTCCAGATAGTAGACGTCGGTGTCGTACGCCCCGGGTTCGAGCGTGACCCGGTCGGGCACCGAGACAACCGAAACCGTCGCGTTGCCGGTGCCGGGGTCCGGCCCAGAGACCCCACCTTCCGGGACCGTGACGGCGCCGACCAGCGGCCCGCTGGCGACTGTCACCACGACGATGAGCGTGACTGTCGCGTAGACCGCGGCCCGCGAGCGCTCCATCGCTCGCCCCGAGGCGACCCGCGAGTAAAAGGGTGACCCAAACAGCCGTGTCCGTGCCGGTCAGGTCCCACCCCCGACCCGTCCACCTCAGCCCGGCACGTCCAGGGTCGTCAGCGTCGCCGTTCGCTCGCCGCTGGGCGCGGTCCAGACGACCCGGACCGTGTCGCCGGGCGCGACCGCGAGCCTGAGGCTGTCGCCTGCATCCAGTTCGCCGTCCCCGTTGCTGTCGATATCCGTTCCCGCCGTTGTCTCGTTTGTCCCGCCGGGGTAGCTGACGCTGACCCGCTCAACGTCGATCCCCTCGCCGCTCGTGAACTCGACGTCGAGTTCCCCGGTTTCGGCGGTTCCGTCGTTGTCGAAGTCGCCCCCGTAGGAGTGGCCCCAGCTGTCCGTCGACCCCTCGGGACTGCCGGTGTATTTCGTCGAGAAGCCCGTCTGTGGCGCGGTGGTGTTGATCCGGTCGCCAAACCCGAAGACGAACGCGGCGGCTGTGGACGCGAGCACAACCGTGACGGCGATCATCAACACGGCGCCGATGACCGGGCTGACCGACCGGTTCGTCCCCCGGCGACCGGGGCTCACGGTGGCCCCTCCACGTCGCGCTTCCGCCGCCCGCAGTCCGCGTTGTCGTGGACGGTTCGGGACACAGTCTGTCTGTCAGCTAGCCGGTATATCCTATAAACGCTCCGGCGGTCACCCCAGGACGCCGGCCAATCGGTCGGCAACCCGGGCGCCCAACTCGGCTTTCGACCCCTCGACGGGCTCGGCCCCGTCGGTGTCGACCAGCAGCGCCCGCGTTCGCTCCTCGCCCATCACGCTCGCGTCGTTGCCGACGACGAACGCCAGGTCGACCCGCGCCATCGTCTCGCGGGCCCTGGCGACGACGGTCTCGTCGTCACCGCCGGTCTCGGCCTTGAAGCCGACGATCGGCAGGGCCGGGTTGTGCTCGCGGACGGTGTCGATCAGCTTCGGCGTCGGCTCTAGCTCCAGTGTCAACTCCCGGCCCGAACGCAGCTTCTCGTCCGCGGTGTCGACGGTGTAGTCGGCGATGGCCGCCGCCGAGACCAGCGCGTCCGCGTCTGGCGCGTGCGCTTCGACGGCCGCGAGCATCTCGGCGGCGCTCTCGACCTGCTCGGTCTCGGCCCACGGAACGTCGGGCCCGTCGTGGACGAGCACCACCGTCGCGCCGCGGGCGTAACAGGCCCGGGCGACCGCCCGCCCGGTCTTGCCCGAGGCGCGGTTCGACAGCGTCCGGATCGGGTCGACCGACTCGGTGGTCGCCCCGCTGGTGACGACGACCGTCTCGCCGGCGAGTGTGTCCGCGGCCGTCGCCCGGGCAACCCCCGTGACGACGGCCGCCTCGGTGGCGATCTTCGCCTTTCCCTCCTCGACCCGAGGGTCGACAAAGTCGACGCCCCACTCCGCCAGCCGGTCCAGCGCGTCCAGCACACCGGGGTGGTCGTACATCGGCTCGTGCATCGCCGGCACCACCACGACGGGCACGCCGGCGCCAAAGGCCGTCGTCGCGCAGGTCGTGACCGGCGTGTCGTCGACGGCGGCGGCCATCTTCCCCACCGTGTTGGCGGTCGCCGGCGCGACGAGGAGGACGTCCGCCCACCCCTCCCGGCCACAGAGTTCGACGTGTTCGACGCGCCCGGTGATCTCGGTGATGACGTCGTTTTCGGTGGCAAACTCCAGCGCCCAGGGGTGGATGATCCCCTCGGCTGCGGGGGTCATCACCCCCCGGACGGCCGCCCCCTGCCGGCGGAGTTCGTGGGCGAGTTCGACGGTCTTGACCGCCGCAATCGAGCCCGCGACCCCGAGCGCGACATTGACTCCTTCCAGCACACCCGCCTTTGGCCTGCCCGGGATATAAACTGTTCCGGGGTCCGACCGACACACAGGCAGGGCGTGAGGCTTACGTACTGGCGACCGAACTACGTGTGTGGATAGTATCGAGGTCAGTACCGTCGTCCACCTGCCGCCCGAGGAGGTGTACGAGTTTCTCCTGGATTTCCCGCGGTACGCCGAGTACTCAAAACACCTCCGGGAGGTCGACCAGCGCGGTGACGGCGGCACCGGCACGAACTACGACCTCACCTTCGCGTGGTGGCGGCTCTCCTACACCGCCGTCTCGGAGGTGACCGACATCGAGCCACCCCAGCGGATCGACTGGCGGCTCGTAAAGGACCTCGACGCCCGTGGGCACTGGCAGGTCGACCCCGAACCCGAGGCTGCCCCGGAGGGGGTCGAGGAGGCCACCCGGGTCCGGCTGTACGTCGAGTTCGCGCCCGAGTCCGCCGACGAGCGGCTGGTCGACCTCCCCCGGTTTGTCTCGCTGGACTGGCTCATCGACCGCGTGAAGCCAAAGGTCAAAAGCGAGGCCGAGCGGGTTATTCACCGGATCGTCACCGACCTCGAAGGTGAGTCCCGAGAGGTCACCCTCACGATCCACGCGGCGCCGGATTCGGTGTAATGCGGGCCGTACCCGG
>JAQCNN010000059.1 GCA_028275005.1 Salinirussus sp. | reverse complement strand
CGCCGGCGGGGGCGGTCCAGAGCCGCTCTACTGTTGCCATACTGACCCCCGGTGTTGCACGGCAAAAAACCGTCGCCCGGGCCCGTCATGACCGTGTCGGGTCCCGTGGCGCCGCCTGGCTGACCGGGGAGGCCGTACACCCGACACGGCAGACGTCGGTGTTCGGACACGACGACTTTTGCTGTTCCAACCCTTAGATAGACTGTGACCGACGGTCAGCCGGAGCCGCCGACCCCGACCGCAGCTCCCACCCCACGGGCGTGCATAGCGGGCGAGGACAGACCGGTGTCTGTCGCCGAGGACGGGCTGTCGGGGGCGGTGGTCTGGCACCGTGAGGAACTCCGGATGCGTGACCACCCGGCTGTCACCGCAGCGACGAACGCCGCGGACGTTGTCCTCCCACTGTTCGTGTTCGACCCCGGGTTCTACGGTGACGACGGGCTGGCCTGTGACGCCCGGGTCCGGTTCCTCCACGAGTGCCTGTTCGACCTGGACGACCGCTACGATACCGCAAGCGGCGGGGACGCGGGCCTCACCTACGCCCACGGTGACCCGCTCCCGGTCCTGGAGGCCCTCACCGACGCCGGCTGGACGGTGTTCGCCGCACAGACCCCGACCGGACGCTACGGGCTCGCACGCGACCGGCGAGCCGCGGACCTCGGCGTCCGGTTCGTGTCGGGGGACGGTCTCCGCCGGGGGGTCGAACGCACGCGAGACAGGTGGAGTGACCACGTCGAAGCGTGGTTCGAGGACGACCAGTACGACCCCTCACTCGAGGACACCCTCCTGACCGGCCTCGACACCGGGGTGACCGTCGCGGACATCGAGACCCGCTACGACACCGACCCGAGCAAATCACAGGTCCCCGACGGCGGAACGACCGCCGCCCGAGAGCAGTTGGAGGCCTTCATCGGCCGGGTCACCGACTACCCCGGGAACATCTCCTCACCGCTCGACGCCCGTGACGGCTGTAGCGGGCTCTCCCCGTACATCCGGTTTGGCTGTCTCTCGACCCGACAGGTCTACCAGTACGTCCAGGAACACGTCGAGTCGGGCCGCGCGCGGGATATGTTCGTCTCGCGTCTGTTCTGGAACCGCCACTACAACCAGAAACTCGAGGACTGGCCGGGCTGGCTGGACACGGCGGTCAACCCGGAACTGGAGGGGTTCAACCGCGACCACCACGACCCGGCGCTGGTGACGGCCTGGAAGGAGGGGCGGACGGGATACCCGATGGTCGACGCGGCGATGCGGTGTCTCCGCGAGACGGGCTGGCTCAACTTTCGGATGCGGGCAATGGGCGCCAGCGTCTACTTCCACCTCCTCCAGCAGCCGTGGCAGGTCGGCGCCGACTGGTACCACCACCACCTCATCGACTCGGACGCGGCGATCAACTACACACAGTGGCAGTCACAGGCCGGGCTGGTCGGAAAGCCAACCCTCCGGCTGTACAACCCCCGCAAACAGGTCCGGGACCAGGACCCCGAAGGCGAGTGGGTCCGGCGCTGGGTGCCGGAGCTCGAGGGGCTCCCGCCGGAACACCTGCCCCAGCCCGAGAAGACACCCCCGAACGTGCAGGCGGCGTGTGGCATCAGCATCGGTGACGGCCCGGACGCGGACTACCCGCGCCCGGTGGTCGAGTACGAGGCGGCAAAGGAGCGGTTCTGGCGCCGGTACGAGGCGGTGAAACCGGCCGCCGCGGCCCGGCTTGCCGACGAGGAGGTCGCCAAACGCGCCTCGCTCTCACAGGGGGTCTCCGGGGCAAAGGCGATCGCCGAAAAACACGGCACGGAGGCCGACACCGAGGTCCAGACCGACCTCACCGCCTTCTAAGCGGCACTCCGACGGCCTCCGCTCGCAGCCAACAGACATTGCACACTTTACTCACGACCGCTCTGCTAGCCAGGTCAGGAGGCCGTTCTGGGCGTGCATCCGGTTTTCGGCCTGGTCCCAGACGACCGCGTTGTCACTCTCGAGGGCGTCATCCGTTACTTCCTCGCCACGGTGGGCGGGCAGGCAGTGCATCAGCGGGCGGTCGCCGAGCAGGTCGGTCGTCACCTGAAAGCCCTCGAACGCCCGGAGCTTCTCCTCGCGCTCGTCCTCCTGGCCCATCGAGACCCAGACGTCCGTGTAGACGGCGTCGGCGTCGGCCACAGCGGCCTCGGGGCCGGCCGCGCGCTCGGGTGGGTTACCGAGGGCGGCCGCTCGCTCGAAGACGGCGTCGTCGACCCCGTAGCCCTCGGGGGTGGCGAGGGTCACGTCCAGTCCGACCATCGCCGCGCCGAGCACGAACGACTGGCAGACGTTGTTCCCGTCGCCGACCCACGCGACCCGGCTGTCGAAGCCGAACCGCTCACGGACGGTCAACAGGTCCGCGAGCGTCTGGCAGGGGTGGGCGCTGTCGGTCAGCCCGTTGACCACGGGGACGGTGGCGTAGGCGGCGAGTTCCTCGATATCGCTGTGGTCGAACACCCGCGCCATGATGAAATCGGCGTAGCGGGAGACCGCCCGGGCGGTGTCCCTGACCGGCTCGCCGTGACCCAGGTGGATGTCGTCGGGCCCCAGGAACACAGCGTGGCCGCCGAGTTGGGTCATCCCCGTCTCGAAGGAGACTCGCGTGCGTGTCGAGGGTTTCTCGAATATCATCGCGAGGGTCCGGTTGGCGAGGGGTTCACCGGCGCCCGGGCCGGCGGCTTTGAGGTCGGCCGCACGGTCGAGTACGGCCTCCAGGTCCGTGACGCGCAGGTCGTCGATATTGACGAGATTCATCAGTCCTCCAGCAGGCGCTCGGTGACGCTCTCGAGGATCGCCACGGTCTCGTCGTACTCGGCCAGCCCGAGGTGTTCGTTCGGCGAGTGGTCCAGGTCGGAGTTGCCGGGGCCGTAGGTGACCATCGGACAGTCCCAGTGCTGGGCGTAGACGTTCATGTCACTGGTGCCGGTTTTGCGGAGCAGCCGGGGGTCACCCCCGCGCTCCCGGATGGCTGCCCGAAACGCCCGCGCGACGGGGGTCCGGGGGCTCTGCATCACCGGCTCGACCTTGTCGTCCCAGTGGACCGTCCCCAGCCTCAGGTGGCCGTCGGTGATCTCGCGGACCTCGTCGGTCGTGAACTCCGGAGGGACCCGCAGTTGCACGTCGATTGTCGTCTCCACGGAGAGCCCGTCGTCGGTCATCCCGCCGTCGAAGGAGACCGGCTTCGGGGTTACCCGCTCGAAGACGGGGACCCACTCGTCGTGGCTAAACTCCGCCTCGACGCGGTTCCACCACCCGATCCCCTCCTGAATGGCGTTTTTGTCCGGCCGTGAGGAGTGGCCCGACTCGGAGGTGGCGACGTAGGTCCCCCCGAGCAGTCCACGGTAGCCGAGGGTGATCCCCTCCCAGCCGGAGGGCTCGCCGTTGATCACCGCCTCGGGGGCCGGCCGGTCCTCGGCGAGATAGCGACCGCCCCGGGAGTCGACCTCCTCGCCGACGACGCCGGCAAAGCTCGCACCCGTCCGGACCGCGGCGACGGCCATCGCCGCCAGGGGGCCTTTGGCGTCGACGCTCCCCCGGCCCCAGAGCACGCTGACGTTTCCCGCGGCCTCGATGCCGGTCGGGGGCTCGTCGTCGCCCCAGCGGACGTCGACGTGGGGCATCTCCTCGACCCGGACCGGGATGTCGCCGGGGACGGTGTCGATGTGGGAGGTGAGGAGGACACCGTCGTCGGCGGGCGCCCGGAGATTCCCGACCTCGTCGATGTAGGCCTCACGGCCGTGGCGCTCGAAGTAGCCCTGTAGCTGCTCGGCGCAGGCCCGCTCGTCACCGGTGACCGAGGGGACCGAGACCAGCTGTTCGAGCAGCTCCCGGGGCTCGGTCTCGGCGTGTTGGGCGGTCGTCATCCGACCACCTCAGCCATCGCCTCGACGATACGGTCGGCGTGGTGACGCTCGAGCGTCAGCGGCGGGAGCAGCCGGACAACCGTCCGGCCCGCGGGGAGTGCGAGTACCTGGTGGTTCACGGCGAGCTCCTTCAGATAGCGGTTTGCGCCCCGCTTCACCTCGATACCGACCATCAACCCCTCGCCGCGGACGTCACGGGCGTTCTCCAGGGTCGTCTGTAGCTCCTCGCGCAGGTACGCACCGACGTCCGCGGCGTGTGCGGGGACCTCCTCGTCGACGACCGTCTCGACCGTCGCCTTCGCGGCCGCCGAGATGACCGGCCCACCCGAGAACGTGGAGGCGTGGGAGCCGTAGTCCTCGGCGATCCAGTCACGACAGAGTGTCGCGCCGACGGGCAGACCGTTGCCGAGCCCCTTTGCGGCCGTGAGCATGTCCGGCACAACGTCGGTCCACTCGGCGGCCCACAGGGTTCCCGTCCGGCCCATTCCGGTCTGGACCTCGTCGAAGATCAGCGCCGCACCCTGCTGTGCGGTGTGGACACGGGCCGTCTGGAGGAACCGTTTGGTCGGGGGGTTGATCCCACCCTCGCCCTGGATCGGCTCGACGATCACGGCGGCGGTCTCATCGTCAATCGCCTCGGCCATCGCCTCGCTGTCGCCGTAGGGGACGAACTCGACGTCACCGATCAGCGGCTCGTACGGTTTCTTGTACTTCTCCTTCCAGGTCGTCGACAGCGCCCCCATGGTGCGGCCGTGAAAGCCCTGCATGGTCGCGATGATCTTCGTCCGGTCCGCGTCGGTGGCGGCGCGGGCGAACTTCAGGGCCGCCTCGTTTGCCTCCGTCCCGGAGTTACAGAGCCAGGTCTTTCCGACGTCACCGGGCGCAGTCTCGGCCAGCAGCTCGTACAGCTCCGTCCGGACCCCGACGGGATAGGAGGCCTGGACGTAGGTGAGTCGGTCGAGCTGGTCACGGACAGCCGCCTGGACGGCCGCGTGGTCGTGGCCCAGCGGAACGCAGGCGTAGCTGGCGCCGGCGTCGAGATACTCGGTCCCCGTGTCGTCGTAGAGGTAGACGCCGTTGCCCTCCTCCATCCGAATTGGTTTCTCGGCGAAGACGAAACCGCTCATGTGTCCCCCTCAAGGGCGCCCGGGTAGATATGTGTCCCGTCTCCCTCCAGGGCGGTCATCACCGGTCGGTCGATATTCGCGTCGGCGACCACGACCTCGGCGGCACCACCCTCCAGTGCCTCCCCGGCGGCCATCACCTTCCGACCCATGCCACCCTCCGCGAGTGACTCGAGTCGGTCCCACTCCGCGGGGTCATCGACCTCGCGGACCAGCGTGTCCCGGTCGCCGGCGTCCTCGAGGATACCGGGGACGTCGGTCAACAGCAGTAGCGTCGCGTCGAGCGCGCCGGCAACCGCCGCCGCCGCGCGGTCGGCGTCGGTGTTGACCGGGGTGACCGTCGCCCGCGGCTCGCTCCCTCCATCCGCGCCGGCCATCGGCGGGCTGACGACCGGCGTGTACCCGTCCCCGACCAGCCCGGCGAGCAGGTCCCCGTTGACCTCCCTCGGCGTGCCGGAGTGGTCGCCCCGCCGGACCTTCCGTTTGCCGTCCTCGACGACCCGGACCGCCGACTTCCGGGGGCCACGCAGGAGCCCCCCGTCGACCCCCGAGAGCCCGACGGCGTCGACCCCCTCACTCCGGAGGGCGGCGACGAGTTCGGTGTTCACCAGCCCCGGCATCACCATCTCGAAGACCTCCATCGTCTCCTCGTCGGTGAACCGCCCCGTCACCCCCGACGGGGTCTCGACGTACTCCGGGTCGATGCCCAGCCGCCCGAGGGTGTCGTCGACGGCCGTCGAGCCGCCGTGGACCACGACGACGTCCTCGGCCTCGTGGTCACCGCCCTCGGCGTCGCTTTTGACCAGTGCCGCGATGTCCGTGAGCGCGCCCGCCGGGTCGACCGCGCGGGCGCCCCCGATCTTGATAACTATCATGGTGCGCCAACAGGGTGTAGCCCGCGAAAGTCCAGCCCGGCCGTCTCCTCGATACCCAGTGCCAGGTTGGCGGCGTGGACGGCCTGGCCCGCGGAGCCTTTCAGCATGTTGTCGATCGCGGCGAAACAGACGACCCGCCCGTTCGAGGGGTCGAGCTCGAAGCCGACCTCCGCGCGGTTGGTGCCCGCGACGGCCTTTGGCTCGGGGTAGCGGTAGACCCCGCCGCCGCCCGCGACCAGCTCGACAAACGGCTCCGCCTCGTAGGCACCCCGGTAGGCCCCCCAGAGGTCACCCTTCGAGACGGGCTCGCCGGGGAAGACGTGACAGGTCGCACTCGCCCCGCGGGTCATGTCCACCGCGTGGACGGTAAAGGAGACGTCCAGGCCGAGAAACTGCTCGATCTCGGCCTCGTGGCGGTGGCCCGTCGGGGCGTAGGGCCGGACGACCCCCGACCGTTCGGGGTGGGCGGCGGCCTCCCCGCCGCCCGCGCCACCCTCGCTCGAGCCGACCTTGACGTCGACGACAACCCGGTCGTCGTCGGTCAGCACGCCCTCCTCCACGAGGGGCATGAGCCCGAGGATCGTCGCGGTGGCGTTACAGCCACCCGCGGCGACCAACTCGGCACCCGGCAGCGCCTCGCGGTTGAGTTCCGGCAGGGCGTACACCGACTCCGCGAGGAGTTCGGGCCGCTCGTGGCCGTCGTACCACTCCTCGTACCCGGCCTCGCTGTCGAGCCGAAAGTCCGCCGAGAGGTCGACGACGGTGGTCGCCGCCTCCCGGAAGCGGTCGATCTCCCCCATCGAGACGCCGTGTGGCGTGGCGGCAAAGAGGACGTCCACCGACTCCAGGTCCTCGGGGTCGGAAAAGCGCAGGTCCAGGTGCCGGAGATTCGGGTGGGCGTGGCCCACGGTCTTATTCGTCCGCGAGCGGCTGGTGGCCTGGACGACCTCGAACTCGGGGTGACCGGAAAGCACCCGCAGGAGTTCGCCGCCGGTGAAGCCGCTGCCCCCGACCACACTCGCGGTGTAGCTCACGCCCGCACCTCCGGGACGGTCTCGAGCCAGTCGACAACCCGCGCCGGGACGTCGGTGTCGACGGCGTCGTTCAGGGCTTTGAACTCGACGGTGTGGTTGACCTCGTGGACGGTGTAGCCCGCGGGACCTCCGTCCTCGTCGACGCCGTCTCGCGGGTCGGTTTTCTCGCGGGTCGCGTCACTCCCCGCTCGCTTCGAGGGCGCACTACGGTCGCCCTCGCTCTCCCCGCTCGACGTCTGGAGGTCGCTGTGCGACCCCCCTACCTCCATCAGGTCCACACCCAGCAGGCCACCGCCGACAGCGTCACTCGCCCGCGCGACCAGGTCCCGAGCCGTCTCGTCCAACTCGAACGCCGCCGTCTCGGCGCCCTTTGCGGCGTTCGTCAGCCAGTGGTCCGACGAGCGGACCATCGCCGCGACGGGCTCGCCGTCGGTGGCGACCACCCTGATATCCCGGCCGGGCTTCTCGACGAACTCCTGAACGTAGAAGACCTTGTGCTCGTAGTGGCCGAGCGTCTCCTTGTGTTCGAGGACGGCCTCGGCGGCAGAACGGGAGTCGAGCTTCGCCATCAGCCGGCCCCAGGAGCCGACAACGGGCTTCAGTACGCACGGATAGCCAAAGTCCTCGACGGTCTCGAGGGCCGCGTCCGTGGTGAACGCCACCTCGGTCGTCGGCGTCGGGACGCCCGCCTCGGCGAGCGCCAGGGAGTTTTCGACCTTGTCCGCACAGACCCGGGCGGTCTCGGCGCCGTTGACCACCGGGATCCCGTAGGCGTCCGCAAAACGGGTGACGTACTTGCTCCGGCTGGTGGCGAGACACCGGTCGACGAGGACGTCAGCCGCGGCCATAGCCTCCGGCGGCTCCTCGAGGCCGAACCGCTGGCGACGGACGTCGACCTTGGTGACCTCGTGGCCCCGCTCGCGGAGTTCGCCGAGCAGGAGTTTCTCGTCTTTCCGGATCCGGGAGTAGCAGAGTCCGACCTTCATGCTGTCCTCCTGGTCGCGTGGGCCGCGGTGCTCACTCGCCCCAGTCCTCCTCGAGCTCCGGTGCCGTGTCGAGGTCGACGGGACCGACCCCGACGACCTCGAGTTCGGCGCCGCAGGTCGCACAGTCGACGATCTCTCCGACTTCGAGGTCCTCGTGCAGGGAGACCTCGGCCCCACACTCGATGCAGTCTGCCATTGTATCCTCCTTTCGCGCGCCTATCCACTTAAGTGCTTCGAACCTGTCAGAATATCTTTGAAACGAAGACACCCGGCTATCGGTGTCTGGTGTCCTCCGAGCCCACTTCAGTATTATCGCATACGTATTCTGGTAGTTTGGCCGCCCGGGCGTGAGGGCGACAGCGGCGGTCGTGGTCGCAGGCGGGACCGGCCCGCCGTCGTGTCGTTCGGCCCGGCGGCGACGCCCGGCTCAGACATACGTCGCCACCGCCACCCGCAGTTGCTCGCTTGCGGTCTCGACGCGCTCGCGGCGCCGCCCGACGGCCTCGCGGTCCTCGCCGAGTTCCTCGCGGGCCCGCTCGATGTGTGCCTCGACGGTCTCCGGCGCAGGCCCGCCCCGGGAGTCACGCATCGCGACGCTTGCTGCCGGGTCCAGCGCGTCCGCCAGCGCCTCGCGGTCGACCCGTGCGGTCACCGGTTCGTCCATCACGGCCACACCCGCCGCATCGAGTGTGTCGATGTCGGGTGCGGCCTCGTCGGCTGCAAGCCTTGCTGTGGCCCGCGCGACCACCTCGTGGGCCGTCCGGAAGGGGACACCCGACCCCGCCAGCAGGTCCGCCACGCCCGTCGCCGTCGAGAAGCCCTCGCCGGCCGCCCGCTCTAGCCGCTCGGCCGGCCACGCCGCCGTGGTGACCGCGCCGACGGCCACCTCGAGGCTCTCGGTCGTACTGTCGACCGCGTCCCAGGCGTGGCGGCCCGCCCGCTGGAGGTCGCGGTTGTACGCCCGGGGCAGCCCCTTCAGCGTCGTCAGCAGGCCCTGTAGCCCCGACACGGCGTCGCCGGTCCGGCCCCGCACCAGCTCCAGGGTGTCGGGGTTCTTCTTCTGGGGCATGACCGACGACGTCGAGGCGTAGTCGTCGTCGAGTTCGACGTGGCCCTTGCTGGCCATCGTCACCAGGTCCTCGGCGAGCCCCGACAGCGTCGTCGCCAACCCCGCCATCCCCGCCGTGGTCTCGACGAGGAAGTCCCGCGCCGACACGGCGTCGGTGGCGTTCTCGACTAGCCCGTCGAACCCCAGTAGCCCGGCGGTCCGCTCGCGGTCGACCTCGAACCCCGTCCCGGCGAAGGCCGCCGCCCCCAGCGGCGACGTGTTCGTCCGGTCGTAGGCGTCGACCAGCCGCGCCGTGTCCCGGGCCAGCGCCCCCTCGTAGGAGCACAGCCAGTGGGCAACGGTCGTCGGCTGGGCCGGCTGGAGGTGTGTGTAGCCGGGCATCACCGTCTCCGTATGTTCGGCGGCAGTCACCAGCAGTTGCTCGCGGGCCTCCACCAGCGTTTCCAAGCCCCCGAGTATGTCCTCGCGCAGCCGGTAGCGGATGCAGGCGGCCACCTCGTCGTT
>JAQCNN010000039.1 GCA_028275005.1 Salinirussus sp. | reverse complement strand
TTCACTGAGGTCCATCGTTGTTCCGCGTAGGTCGTTCTCCCTCGTAGGCTTTGCCCCGCTTGCCGTCCCGACCGTCGGCGCGTCCTGCCGGCCGGGCGACCCCTCGGGCTGTCCGGCACCCGGTGTGCCCGGGTGTCACCGGTCTTTATCTTGATCCCGTGTATATGTGTATCCATGACACACACCGGGTGGTCCGTGTGACAGAGCGTGATGTCTTCCTGCCGGTCGGCGCTCAGCCCTCGCTGGACGCGCTGGTCGACCAGATCGAGCGCGCCGAACAGTTGGGGTACGACCGGGCCTGGCTCCCCGAGTCCTGGGGCCGGGAGGCCGGGACTGTCCTCGCGACGGCCGCCGAACGAACCGAGGAGATCGGGCTCGGGACGAGTATCGCAAACGTCTACTCGCGGTCGCCGGCACTGCTGGGCCAACTCGCCGCGAGCCAGCAGGAGGCCGCCGGCGGCCGCTTCCGGCTGGGCGTGGGCCCCTCCGGCCCGATCGTCATCGAGAACTGGCACGGCCGGGACTTTGGCAACCCGTTGCGACACACCCGCGAGACGATCGATATCGTCAAACGGGTGCTCTCGGGGGAGGTCGTCGACTACGACGGGGAGTACCACGACATAGAGGGGTTCCGGCTGCGGTGTGACCCACCCGAGCCGGCCCCGGCGGTCGACGCCGCCGGCCTGGGCCCGAAGGCGGTGGAGCTTGCCGGCCGCTTCGCCGACGGCTGGCACGCTGTCAACTACACCCGCGACGGGCTCCGCGACAGACTCGACGACCTGGAACGAGGGGCAGAGCTGGGTGACCGGTCGGTCGAGGACCTCCGGGTGACGCTGTCGGTTGGCTGTTGTGCGCTGGAGGACGGTGACCGCGCCCGCGAGCTACTCGTCCAGCACACCGCCTTCTACATCGGCGGGATGGGCACCTACTACCGGGACAACCTCGTCCGACAGGGGTACGAGGAGGTCGCCAACGAGATCTACGACGCCTGGCAGGACGAGGAGCGCGAGCACGCCAAACGGCTGGTCCGTGAGGAACTGCGCGACCAGATGGGGGCGGCGGGCACCCCCGAGGAGGCCCGCGCGGAGCTCCAGTCCTTCCTCGACATCGACGGCGTCGACGCGGTCAACGTCTCCTTCCCGCGGGGGGCCGAGGTCGAGGAGGTCATGCGGACGATGGAGACCATGGCCCCGGACGTCTGAGCCCCTCTCCCGTATGACCCCGCCCGGCCCGGACCTGCCGGCGAGCCGACAGACAAAGAGCTATGTGTCCGGGTGGCAAACAGCACAGCCATGCAAAACGCTGTAATTGTTGACGCGGTCCGAACACCCTTTGGCAAGCGTGACGGCTCGTTTCGTGACACCCACCCCCAGGACCTGGCGGCGGAGCCGCTGCTGGCGCTGCAAGAGCGCAACGGCTTCGCCCCCGAGACTGTCGAGGACGTCGTCTACGGCTGTGTCTCGCCGGTCGACGAACAGGGGCTGAATATCGCGCGGCTGGCCCCGATGGTCGCCGGCTGGGGTGACGGTATCCCCGGCGTCCAGCTCAACCGGATGTGTGGCTCCGGCCAGCAGGCGGTCAACTTCGCCGCGAGCATGGTGATGGCCGGCCAGCACGACGCGATGATCGGCGGGGGTGTCGAGCACATGACCCGCGTCCCGATGGGCTCAGACGGTGACTCCCTGACTGACACCTACTTCGAACACTACGACGAGCTGACAACCCAGGGCGAGGGTGCCGAGCGCATCGCCGAGGAGTACGACCTCTCTCGCGAGGAACTCGACGAGATCGCCGCCGACTCCCAGCAGCGCTGGGGCGAGGCGTGGGAGGCGGGCCACTACGACGAGCAACTTGTCCCCGTGGAGACGGAGGTCGACGGCGAGGCTGTGACCGTCGAGCAGGACGAACACCCCCGGCCGGAGACGGACGTGGAGACGCTCTCGAAGCTCCCACTCTCCTTTCGCGAGGAGGGCAACGGCGCCCACCACCCCGGCAACTCCTCGGGGATCGTCGACGGCTCGGCGGGGCTGCTGGTCACGAGCGAGGCGGCCGCCGAGGAACACGGCTGGGACCCGATGGCTCGGGTCGTCGCCACCGAGGTCGTCGGTGTCGACCCGGTCACGATGCTCAAGGGCCCGATCCCCGCGACGGAGAACGTTCTCGAGCAGGCCGACATGAGCGTCGACGATATCGACCGCTTCGAGGTCAACGAGGCCTTCGCTTCTGTCGTGGCGGCGTGGCTCGAGGAGACCGGTGCCTCCTGGGAGCGGACGAACGTCGACGGCGGCGCCATCGCCCACGGCCACCCGCTGGGCGCGACCGGCGCCGCCCTGCTGACCAAGCTGGCCTACCAGCTCGAGCGCGACAACCTCGACTACGGCCTCTCGGCGATGTGTATCGGCTTCGGTCAGGGGATCGCCACGATCATCGAGCGGGTCTGAGCCACGCACTCGCCCGGTTGCCGGCCCGGGTCACAGCTCGGGGCGAGGACGGGGACGGCGGGAGGGCTGCCGGCCTCTCGCCGCCCCGCCGCCCTCCACGGACCTCAAGATTCAATCCCGTCCGGGTCGAGATGACAGTAATGTCGGCCTTTGTCGCCGTGTCCTACAATATCCGCCACGCGGTGCTCGACGAGGGGAAAGACGCCTGGCCGCGACGGCGGGACGCGGTGTTCGACCTGCTCGAGGCGCTCGGTCCGGACGTGCTCGGCCTGCAGGAGAGCACCGGCGACCAGCACGCCGACGTCGAGCAACGGCTGTCGGACTACGAGTGGGCCGGTGTCGCCGACGACCCGGGGTCGGGCGAACACAACCCGGTCGGCGTCACCGGCCGGTTCTCCCGCCAGGGGGCGGAGACGGCGTGGCTCTCGGAAACCCCCTCGGTCGCCGGCAGCGTCGGCTGGGACGCCTCCTACGCCCGCGTCGTCACCCAACTGCGGCTCCAGGACACGGTGACCGGCCGCGAGTTCGCGGTGCTCAACACCCACTTCGACCACCAGGGGCCAACCGCCCGCGCCGAGAGCGCCCGCCTGCTCCGGGAGCGGGTCGACAGCCTCGGGTGTGAGGCGGTCGTCCTCGGCGACTTTAACGCCCGGCCGGGGAGTCAGCCCTACACCATCCTGACCGGTGGGAGCGGGGACTACGACCGTCCGCTGGCGGATGCTCGCGCCCGCGCAGGGACCGTCGAGGGCCCGGAGACGACGGTCACCGACTTTGCGTCGCCGGACCCGGGCCGCGAGCTGGACCACGTCTTCGTCACCGACGGACTGTCCGTCGACCGGTATCAGGTCTGTGACCGGGTCCGCGAGGACGGCCGGTACCCCTCCGACCACCTCCCTGTCGTCGCCGCGCTCCGGTTCGAGGACGGTTGACGCCGGCACGGACGGCTGTGAGCTACCCCAGGCGTCAGCGGCCCCGTTGCCGGTCGACGGCCTCCGTCCGCGAGACGGTGACACCGACCGTCTCCCCGAAGGACTGGAAACACTCCTCACACAGCGGGAGCGTGAGCTCCCGGCTAATCTCTGACTCCCTGTCCTCGATGCAGACGTAGGCCTCCTCGCTCGGAGCGGATACGCAGTTGGAGCACTTCATGTGTATTAATACTTAGAGACACATGTAAATTGATTGTATGGTGTGTCATGGCCGGCCCCCCGGCAACGACGGTTCGTACGGCGCGGGCGCCGAGCCGCCGGCGTCGTCCGTGCCGTCGGCGCCTCCGCGCCCCCGGTTACCGCTCGGAGACGGCAGGGAGTCCGTCGCTTTTCAGCGCGCGGGCGATGGTGTTCAGCTGTACCTCGTC
>JAQCNN010000038.1 GCA_028275005.1 Salinirussus sp. | reverse complement strand
GTGTGCGAGGCGCCGACGCCGGCCCTGTGAGCCGGTGCAGGGAAGACTCCACAGGCGCCTGTCATCCCGCCACATGCGGGCGTACCCGCCGGCCGCCAACCGGCAGGGGCAGGCTGTTGAATGTATGATATCCCTTACCGTAGGTCTCTCAGCTCCGCCCGCAGTATCGGCCCTCGCCTGGCAAACACGATCATCGTCCACCCCTGTGCGATCAGGATAACCCCCGCAAGCAAAACGAGTAATTGGATGTCGGTGGCGAAGGAACTGATTGCGATCAGGATCACCAGCCCTCCGATGGCGATACAGAGCCACCCGAGTCCGTCCAGTATCGATTCCGGCGTTGTTTTTCCCTGGGGAGGTTTGGCCGACTCACTCATACCGGGCAGGTTGGTACGGGCCCGTCAATAGTGTCGGGATAGCCACAGCCGACCCGCCAGTGGTGTGTGGCCAGCGAAGCGTCGACGGCGCGTCACACAGGTTCGGACCGACGGCTGACAGCTACGCCACGGCGGGGGTCCGGTCACGCTGTCTCTGCTACTGCTCGGCGGGGAAGGAGGGCTGACCACAGAGTCGAGTTCGGCGGGCGGCCACTGCCGGCGCTGGCCTCTGGTTCGGCGTCTGGTCTCTCGGGGGTGCGCTCACTCGCCGTCACCCCGCAGGTCAGCCTCGACCTCCTGGACCATCTCGACGATCTCTGCCGCCTTTGCCTTCGACAGCCCGTACTCCTCGAGCACGGTTCGGACGATGTGGGGTTGGACCGTGTTCTCCTCGAGTGTCGCGATGCGGTCCTCCAGCCGGTCGGTCTGTGCGGTTACCTGCTCGTACTGTTCGAGAAGCTCTTTGACGTCGCTGGCGTCGACAGCCTCGGGGAGGGGGCTGTCATTCGGGTCTGGCGTGGAGTCTGTCATGAGTTCAAGCTACGCCGGTGCCGGGTGTCGGCCACGGCTCTGGTGGACGAAAAGGTACAAACTGGTACGGAGCCCGCTGTTATCAAACCACAGGCCACGGCCCTGGGTGAGCCGGCTGGTCGACTCGCAGTGCCGGCTGTCACCGACTCTGTGTGACCTCCGTGGAGTCCCCGTCCCTGACAGTCACGACAGGGCCCTCGAAGGCCGCGCTGGCCTGTGCCTCGAGTTTCTGCTCCTCGCCCTCGTGTCTCGGGGAGATGTGTGTGAGCCAGAGCCGGTCGGTTCCGGACGCTGCTGCAACCTGTCCCGCCTCCCTGGCGGTCGAGTGGCCGGTCGAGTGTGCTCGCTCGGACGCCCCGTCGGTGAACATCGCACTGTAGACCAGGAGTGAGGCGTTCGACGCCGCGTCGACGACACCGGAGGACGGTCTGGTGTCTCCGGTGTACACGATCTTTCGCCCGGGTTTTGGCTCCGACAGCACGTCGTCGGGCGCGACAGTCCCCCCGTCGTCCGTCTCCACAGGGTGACCGCTCTGGAGTTTGCCGTACTTTGGGCCGGGCTCGACACCGAGCGCCCGGGCCGTCTCGACCTGGAACTCCCGTTTGTCCGTCTCCTGTAGGGAGAAGCCGTGGGAGTGCTCCGTGTACGGGGTGCTGAAGGGCCGAACGCTGTAGTTCGCGGTGTCTATCGCCGGCTCGTCGCTGGTGTACCCGTGGACGTTGACCGGGTAGCTGGGCCACTCGTAGGCGCCCTCAATCAGTCTGTTGGCCCGCTGTGTCCGGTTTGCCGGGACGTAGATGTCGAGCGCACGGTCACGCCCGTCCATCTCGAGGGCCTGCACCAGCCCCGGCAGCCCGAGGGTATGGTCGGCGTAGAAGTGACTGATGAACACACCGTCGACGTTCGGGGAGGCGTCGTACCGCATCAGCCGCTGCTGAGAGCCTTCCCCGCAGTCCAGCAGGAGCCTATCGCCGAATAGCTCCAGATACACGCAACTGGTTCCGTACTGTGAGGTGGGGACGCCACCACTCGTCCCGACGGCGGTCACTCGCATACACGGTTGTCGGCGTATCTCCTACTAAAGCTTGAGAAGTTGTACCGCGGAGGCGCGCGCTCGCTACATGGCTCGGAGACACGCCGCGGCCTGCTGCTGGAGGAGTTCCGAAACCGTCCCGCCGGCCTGCAGCAGCCGGGCGAGAGCAGGCAACACGGTCACGGCCTCCGAGTTCAGCGACAGGAACTGGTCGGTAACAGGAGGGGGTTGTTCACCGTCGGGGTCGCCGGGGACCACCCCACAGCTGAGTTCGGTTGCGACGACGACCGCGGACCCGGGTCGGAACTCCTCGTGTGCCCGGCGCAGGGCGTCCTCGAACCGGCCGCCGTCGACTGCGTGTTTGACCTTGCAGAGCTGTCGGTGACAGTCGACCCCGACGCGGAGAGCTGACTCCTCGGGCTCGTGCTGTCGGTACCGTTCCAGGGCTTTCTCGTAGTCGCCCTGCTGTTCTGCCTGGCGCGCCGCGGCGACCGTCTCGACGGTTTCGACCTCCCGCAGCCGGATGTGCTGTTGTGGTGCCTGTTCAGCGGCAGTCCGTGCGCGGTCGAGAGCAGCGTGTACCTCGTCGTATGCCGCGCGCTCGAATGCCACGTGTGCGGCCGCCTCGGACTCCCGGCACCGGTGGACCGAGCGCGTGCCTGCGACACTCGTCTCGATAGCCTCGGCGCCTCGTGACTGGTCGGGCTGTTCGGCAACGGTCGAGGGGTCGACCGTGTCAAACATCGCCCGAGCGGTCCGGTGGAGCTGTCGTCTCGTCGCCCAGTCCTCAACTGCGTGAGCCGCGTGACGAACAGCCTTGCTCACGTATTTGACCGCCCGGACCGCGTCGATACCGTAGACCGACTGTGCGGCCTTGACGTACGCCGCAGCGACGGCCCACCACTCCGGCGGCGGCCCGGAGGCACGCGCCGAGAGCCAGCGGCCGCCCCCTGCCTCGACCGCGTCCGCGAGGTGACGGTATGACTCGGCGTATGCCCGTTTCGTCGCGTCCCAGGTCTCGGGCCGGACCTGCCTCACCGCACGCAACTGTCTGCGCGCGACGATGAGGTCCGCGCGGGTTACCTCGTCGCCGCCGTGTCGGTAGTCCTCGATGGTGTTGGCGGCGACCAGATACAGGTAGTCGCTCGCTCGTGTGGCGGACGACTCCCGGTGCAAGGCCGCCTCGTACAGTCGCTGCTTCTCGGGGTCGGCAAACGACCGCCGCTCGGCTGCTCGGGCGTACGCCGCTGCGGTCGGTCGCTCGTCCACGGCCGGGGGGGACACCTGACCGAGATACGTATCGACGGCTGCACCGACACGCTCCGCGGGGTTGTCGGCGGCCAGCAACTGCTCGACGAGCCGGATGCGTGCGAGATACTCGACCGCCGCTCGCTGGCCGTCCGGCGTTTCCGCGAGAAGTGACGCACAGGTCTCACCGACGGCTGTCGGTGTCGAGACCTCATCGTACAGGTGTTCGACAGTTGTCCGGACCGCCGTCAGTAGCGAGGGTACCTCGATGTCCAGCGTCGCAAACGCCTCCCGGTGTCCATCGAGTTCGGCGAGTGTCTCGACGGCGTACGCACGGCCGCGGGGGCTACTCCCGAGCACCATATTCTTCAGACTCCGGTCGAGCCGGTCCTCGACCCGGGCCCGGATCGCCTCTGTCGGCCCATACTCCATGAATATTCGCCGCAGCGTCACGTACTCCTCGATTGTCTCGAGGGAGTGTTGGGCGTCACTCCGGAGTGCCCCATAAAACTGAATCTCGTCGTCGTATTCGGCGGCGAGGGAGTCGTACCGCTCTGGGTTGTCGACCAGGGCCGCCGCCTGGTCTGCCGGGCTCAGCTCTGTGGTCATCCTGATGGCTACACGTTGGGGCGGAACACCGATACCTCCGTTGACAGCGGTGACCGAACGCCGCGTCGGTTCGGGTCAGACTCGCTTCTGTGGGGTCCAGGCCCGGCCCGGTGCGAGCTAAATGTGCCCGGCTTCCTCGGGGGTATCGACGTAGAAGTCCGGCTCCCGGTCGATGCCGAGACGAGCGAGCTGGTTCCGGATATGTGCCTTCGCGCCGGCGATCGCCTGTGTCTGGTCCTCGAACCCCCTGACCGTCGGTTGCTCGAACGCGACCTGGATCGTGCCGTTGTCGGTTTCGAGGCGTTGCCCGCCCGATTCGACGCGGTAGAAGGCGTCACAGACCCAGGTGTACGGGGCACTCACGGCCGGCGCCCCGCCGTACGAGGGCGGGGTCTCCTGTGGCCCGTAGAGCGTCCCAGTCGTCCCGGTCCCGGCCGCAAGCCCACAGACGAACAACATACAGTTAGTTGCTGCTGGTGGGCATTAAGCGACCGCATCGTCGGCAGCTCATCAACAGCGGTGGTCGGTCACGGGGGCTGGTCGGCCTGCGTGCTCGCTGTCTACCACGCCCACACTGCCCTCGGAGCGAGGGGTGGTCAGTCGTCGTCGAGGGGTTTCGACTCGCCACCGGCCGCGGAGATACGGCGACGGAGCTCGCTGTCGGCCGCCTGAGACGCCTCGAGACGGAGGTAGATGGCGCTGTCGTACTCGACCGTCGAGACGGTGGCGCGGTCGTGGAGGGTAGACACCAGGGCGTGTGCGTCGTCGGTGTAGGGGAGTTGGACGGCGTAGGTGACTGTCTCGAGACAGTCCTCGACTGCAGTTCGCACCGCTGCAGGTGTGGCCGTCTCGAGTGACTGACAGGTGATGTCGAATCGCCGGGCAACTGCCCCGCTGAGGGCGTCCTGTTGCTCGCCGACCACGAGCGCACACCGGGCTCGTCTGAGGGCTGTCACGAGCCCTGGAACCACCGCTGTCAGCCAGTCGGGCAGCCCGCCCCTCCCCGGCACGCCGGGTGTGTCGGTGACTGCGAGCGTGTGTGGCCCGCTGTCCGCCGTTGCCGTCCGCGGTTGTGTCGGTCGTCCGGGGGCTGTGGCGACGGACTCGCCGGTGAGTGCCGTCCAGAGGGCCGTCGTCGGGGCCCCGACCCGGCCCACCAGCACTACCCTGGCGTCGACGGCGGCGTAGCTCTGTTCGACACTCCGGCGGGCGGTCTCCTGCTCCTGTTCGAGCGCGTCGCGCAGCCGCTGGACCCGTGTCTCGGTCTCGTCGAGTGCCCCGCTCGTCCCGGAGGGGTCCTGTGTCGCCGCGTCGCGCTGTGTGTTTGCGACCCGGCGGCGTTCGAGTCGTGCCTCCCGGAGGGCGACGCGGGCGTCCGCCACCGGGTTCGTGTCCGCGAGGTGCTCCCACACGGCTCTGCGTCGATCCACGACCGTGACCGGCTCGAGCCGCATCTGGAGGTCCACGAGCTGTCCCGGGTGTGGTGTGCCGTCGACGACGAGGGTCAGTGAGCCGTCATCGAGGGTGCTCGCCCGCTGTTCGACCGCCTCGAGTGTCCCGGGCGAGAGGTAGTACCGGCCATCCTCCGCGCGCTCGGTGACGACCGTCGCGACCGGATCGGCCCCGCCGGCGGTGACGAGCGCTGGCAGGCCGGGGGTGACCCGTCCGGACTGGCTCGCGATGAGTGAGGGCTGGCCCATCAGTGTGTCCCGTTCGTCGTGGGCCGACTTCGACCTGTCGGGGTGAGGTGTGGGCAGGGCTGTCGTCGGTGTCTCAGCGTTGGCCGCGTCCGATCTCGTAAAATTCCTCGTTGGGGCGCATATCGGCGAGGTGGGCCATCCGGTTCGAGAGGTTGTAGAAGCTGGTGACAGCACCGATATCCCAGACGGCCTCCCGGCTGAAGCCGTAGTCGAGCAACGTCTCGATATCCGCCTCCTCGACGGCGGCAGGCTCCTCTGTCAGTTTGACCGCCAGGTCCAGCATGGCGCGGTGTTCCTCACTGACCTCGGCGGTCCGGTGGTTGGTCGCGAGCTGGTCGGCCAGCCGCGGCGCCTGTGTGTAGACCCGCACCAGCGCGCCGTGGGCGACGACACAGTACAGACAGTCGTTGACCCCGCTGATGGCGACGACGATCATCTCGATCTCCTCCCGTTCGAGCGCGGTCTCCTCGAGCAGCGCGTCGTGGTAGTCGAGAAACGCCCGGGCCTGCTGTGGTCGGTACGCCATCGCCGGGAAGACGTTGGGTGTGAAGCCGGCCTCCTCGGTCTCCTCCTCGATACGCTCTCGCAGGTCCGCGGGCAACTCCTCGACGTCCGGGACGGGAAAGTTCGTCATCGGTGGCTCGGAATCTGCCATACGCCATCACTCGGCACGCGACTGCTTATCTCTGGCGGGACAGGCGCTAAAACCCCGTGCTTTAGCGCGGGGATACAGCGCCGTCTTTGAGTGCCAAACACCGCAACCGGAAGGGTTGAGTACTCACACTGCGCTTCTATGTTTGTCGTTGCGATGGTTCCCATCGTGATTGACTGTCCGAAAACTGGCAGTTGAGTTGGTGTTTGCCTCGTCAAAAAGTAAGCCTTCGGACACCCAAGCCGACCTAAAATAATCAGATAACTCCGAGTCCTTCGCGGGATAGGAGTAACGGGGGCGTGGCACTCCCACCGGCGGGTCGGGTCGCAAACGTAAGTTCCCAACTCAGCGGGCCTTTGCCCGTGGGAAGCCCCGCCGTTTAGCGCGGGGAGGATGTCACGCCTTTGCCAGTCACCGACTTGGCCGCGGAGCCCGGGTCGACCGACACGCTTATACAGAAACACCCGCTCAGTCCCGACAATGGGTATTAACGAGCGCATCTCAATTAATAACCCGTCCGACTGGCTCTCCCCGCTCGGGCTCGTCGCGGCGGTCTTGTTAGTTGCGCTGTCGGCGGTCGGACTCGCCGCGGGGGCGGGGAAGGTGACCGTCATCGCGTGGGTCGCCTTCGTGGCGATGTCGACCGGCGCCTTCGCGGGTGCACGCGCGTCAACGTCGTATCCTGTACGGCTCATCTGGGGGTACGGCCTGGCGAGCGGGGCAATGGTGGCCAGTTCGGCGGTGTTTCTGCTGCCACAGGCGGTCGGGCTCTCACCTCGGGTCGGCGGGTTCGGTGTCGCCACCGGCCTGCTGCTCGGGTACGCCGCGCACATCATCGGCCACCGGCTCGGCCACGTCGACATCGGGCTGGACCTGACGGCCGCACAGATCTCCGCACACGCGCTCGCAGCCGGGGCGATCATCGGGCTCGTCTACGGCGCGATGCCCGAACTCGGACTGTTGCTCGGGCTGGCTATCGTCTCGCACAAGGGTCCGGCGGGCTACGCGGCCGCCCACCGCCTGCGCAGCGGCGGGCTGCCCGTCTCCGCACTCCTGTTGCCTGCGGCCGGCGTCGGGCTGACGGCAATCCCGACTGCACTCCTCCCCGTCCCCGAGATAGCCGCCCTCAACGCCGCGGTATTTGGCTTTGCCGCCGGCATCTTCCTCCACGTCGCGATGGACTTTCTCCCCTCGTGTGAGGTCGGCGGCGAGGTCGATGCGGTCTGCTCGCTGTCAGAACACTCCCACGCACAGCTCGACCGGCTCCGGGTCCACGCGGTCGCGAGCACGCTCGTCGGGGGGCTGGCTGTCTTCGTCGCCTGGTTGGCCGTCGCCTGACCCGTCACTGGGCGGGTCGTGGTCTCGGGCGGGCTCGTACCCGGACCTCGCTCGCCCCTGGGGGGAGGAGTCGGACGGTTCGTGGCACGACCACACGACCGCCCGTCGCTCATACTGCCGGCTGTAAGTCTGTAGAGAATTTCGCGACCCCGGGGTCGCGGGTAGCTTCAAACAGTTACAGCCAGCAGTATCAGTCTGCCGGTAGCACCGCGATACGCTGTTGCGCCCGGTTGCCGGGCCAGTGCAGGTGGTAGGTCGCCTCCGTCGGACCGTCGGTCTCCGACCACTCCCCCGCGTCGCCAAGGGTGTCCGTCTCGGGGGTCCAGGTCTCGGTTCCGCCGGCCGGGACCAGCCGGGAGTCCGAGGCCGCGGGCGCGTACGCGACCCGTGGCCCCGAGCGGTTCAGCGCCCCCACGAACCGGCCGGCGCGCTCGCCCTCGTTGGTGACCGAGATTTTGACTGCCGGCGCCGAACCCGCCTCGACCGAGCCCGGAACCGACCACGAGACCGACAGCGACGGCGACTCGGCGGCCAGCCGCGCCCGGACGCCCGGTGGGGGGACCCAGACGTTACCCGACCAGGTAAGCCCGGCCCCCTCGGACGCGCCGGTCGCCGGCAGCGGGAAGCAGACCCACCCCTCGCCGCTGTCGGCGTCGTACCGACTCGGCTCGTCGTGGTAGCGCCGCCAGAACGCCGTCGGCTCCTCCGTCTCGAGGGGGCCGTACTCGTCGCCGTCGAACCGGAAGGTGAGCGCGGAGCGGGGTGGTGGGTCCCCGGCCGTGACCGCCACCGAGAGAAAGAGATACTGTGTGTCGGGCTCGCCGGAGACCCCGAGCGAGTCCGGGGTCGCGAGGGTGACGACCGCGGGCTGGAGCGCCAGCACCGACGCCGCCAGCGAACCGGCCGGTGGGGTCCGGTCCGGTGTCGTCGCGGTGTCGTCGGGGCTGTCCACCCCGTCGGACCGCCCGGCACCGGAGGGGTCGTCGGTCGGCTGGTCGGAGGCACACCCCGCCAGGCCGGCGAGGCCGGCCCCACAGAGCGCGAGCAGGTGTCGCCGTCTCACTGTCACGACTTCCGGGCCTCGGCTAAAGTGCTTTCAGGAAGCTACAGCGGTCGTTTGACACTCCGACAACCCCTGGGGTGGCCGGGCAGCGTGGCGCCGTCGCGGACCGACACGCGGAACATCTGGGCCGTTTCCGAGCCCGGCCCGACGGCAGAGACAGGTGCCGGCGAGCCAGCCGTCGAGCGGCCGGTCCGGGTGGCAAACGCCGCTACCGTCGGGTGCTGGGTCGCTCAGTCGTCGTCCGCGGCTGTGTCCTGCTCACTGCCGGACTCGGTCGTGCCAAACTGGAACAGGTCGGGGTAGCCGTCGATTCGTTTGGACTCGGGCTGTTTGTAGGTCATCACCTTACTCGTGGCTTTGCCGAGCCGGACCATCCCCTCGGTGATGACACCGGCTGCCGCGACACTGTCGATGACCGGCACGGGGAGTCGCGCTTCGAGGGGCTCGTCGAGACCGCCCATGCCGGCACAGCCCAGACAGACCACCTCGGCACCGTCCTCCTCGACCGCGCGCTCGGCGGCGTCGTACAGCGCCTCGGTGGCTGCCTCGCGGGTCTCCTCGGTCTCGACGACCGTGAGGTCCGTACACCGGACGGAGGCACACTGCCCCCACAGCCCCGTCGTGTGGACCCGTTCCTCGATGAAATCCCGGGCACGTGGCAGGATGGTCGCGACCGAGAACTCCGCGCCGAGCATGTTCGCAACGTACATCGAGGCCTCGGCGATGCCGACGACAGGTTTGGCTGTCACCTCGCGGCAGGCGTCGATACCAGGGTCGCCCCAGCAGGCGTTGATGAAGGCGTCGACCTCGGGCTCTGCGGTCATAATCTCCTCGAGCACGCCCGGGACGGCCAGAAAGTCGTCGTAGTACGACTCGATACTCTCGGGGCCCCGCTCGGGCGAGACGGCTTCGACTTCGACGTCGTTGCTGGTGTACCGCCGGACCTGTCGACCGATGTTCTCGGTCATCTCGGGCGTGGTGTTCGGGTTGATCGCTTTGATACGGACTGACATCTGTGTGACGTGTCACGTATTAGCTCCACCCACAATAACGGTTCCCCGCGGGGCACCCCTGCGTGCGTCACACTGTGCGGCTATACCGGATTCGCCGGTGAGCGTGGGCGTCGGAGTGGTCTGGCGGGCTGGACGCGATTGCAGTTACCGCAACTATAATGCTTTCAGGAGGGTAGGTGAGAGCCGATGAAGATACTCGGGACAGATATCGGTGGCACGTTCACCGACCTGTACCTCGTCGACGACGTTGCGAACGAGCAGACGATACACAAGGTGAGCACGACGCCGGAGGACCCCGCCGAAGGGGTGGTGACGGGCGTCAGTGAGCTCTGTGAGATGACTGGGACGGCCCCCGCTGCGATCGACTACGTGCTTCACGGGACGACGATTGCGACGAACGCCGTGCTGGAACACGAGGGCGTCACCACGGGGATGATCACGACGGAGAACTACCGTGACGTCACACACATCGGCCGACACCAGCGGCCACAGAACTACTCGGTCCAACAGGATATTCCCTGGCAGAATCGACCACTCGTCGAGCGCCGCTACCGGAAGACGGTCCCGGAGCGACTCACCGCGACGGGGACGGTCGAGACACCGCTCGACGAGGCCGCCGTCCGGGAGGCGGCAACGGAACTGCGGGGCGACGGCGTCGAGGCGATTGCGGTCTGCTTTCTGTTTTCCTACCTCGACGACACCCACGAGCAGCGGGCAAAGGAGGTCGTGGAGGCGGTCTGCCCCGAGACGTACGTGACGGCGTCGAGCGAGGTGTACCCGCAGTTCCGCGAGTTCGAGCGGTTCACCACGACGGCGATGAACGCGTTCATCGGCCCGCGGGTAGCCGACTACATCTCCCGGTTCAAGGAGGAGCTCGTGGCGGCTGGCGTCGACGCCGAACTCCACGTCATGCAGTCCAACGGCGGCATCGCTACCGAGGAACTCGTCGTGGAGAAGCCGGTTTCGCTGCTGTTCTCCGGGCCCGCGGCCGGCGTCCTCGGTGGGAAGTGGCGCAGCGGCGCCGACACCGCCGACGAGGGGGCGAACAACACGATCACCTTGGACGTCGGCGGGACGAGCGCGGACATCGGGATCATCGACGCCGGTGAGATCGTCGAGGCAAACGTCAGGGAGACGTCGATCGGCGGCTACCCGGTGATGGCACCGATGATCGACATCGAGACGATCGGCGCTGGCGGGGGGTCTATCGCGTACGTCGACCAGGGCGGGGCGTTCCGCGTCGGGCCACAGTCGGCCGGCGCGGTGCCAGGCCCGGTCTCCTACGGCCGCGGCGGGACCGACGCGACGGTCACGGACGCACACGTCGCGCTCGGGCGGATTCGCGAGGAGTTCTTTCTCGGCGGCGAGATGGAACTCGACACGGCGGGTGCACGGTCGGCAATCGCCGCCGACATCGCCGACCCGCTGGGGATGGACACGGTCACGGCCGCACTGGGTATCCTCGACATCGTCAACAACAACATGGCAAATGCAATCCGGGCAAAGACGGTCCAGAAGGGGCGGGACCCCGGGACGTTCACGCTCGTGGCCTTTGGTGGCGCCGGGCCACTGCACGCCGCGGACCTGGCCCGCGAACTCGGCGTCGAGCGGACACTCATCCCGCGGAACCCGGGTGTGCTCTCGGCCGTCGGGCTCTCGACGACCGACCTCCAGTACGACTACATCAACACGGAGTTCACGCTCCTGTCGGCGGCCGACAGCGAGGCGATGGCGGCAACCTACGAGGACCTCGTGACGGCCGCCCGCGAGCAGTTGCGCGCCGACGGCGTCGACCCCGAGCGCGTGACCGTCGAGATGACCGCCGACTGCCGGTACGAGGGCCAGGGCTACGAGGTGACCGTCCCGGTCGGCAGTGACGGCGACCTCGACTCGCTGTCGACCATCCGCGAGCGGTTCGACCGCGCCCACGCGGCCGAGTTCGGCCACAACTTCGAGGACAACGCCGTCGAGGTGGTCAACGAGCGCGTTACCGGGTACGGCGAGATGCCCTCTGCCGACCGCCTGGCGCTCCCGGAGAGGGCGACACCGGCCGAGGAACACGTCCTCGCGAGCGAGGACGTCCAGTTCAGTGTCGACGGGGAGGTCCGTACCCACGAGACACCGTTCTACGACCGCACCGACCTCAGGAGCGGGCACACCCTCGACGGGCCGGTCATCGTCGGGGAGAAGGACTCGACCATCGTCGTCCCGCCGGACTTCCGGGCGGCGGTGCAGGAGTACGGCGACATCGAACTCACCAGGAAGTGATACATATGAGCAAGACGACCGACACAGACGACACTGTCCGTGAACAGACCACCCCTCTCGTCGACGTTGACGACCCCGAGGACCGGGTCGACCCGGTGCAACAGCGGGTCATCGGTGGGAGTCTCGTCAACGTCTGCGACGAGATGGGACACAAGCTCACCCGGACCTCATACTCCTCGATCATCCGCGAGTCCGAGGACTTCGGGTGTGCGCTGCTGGACGAGCAGGCCCGTCAGATCGCCGAGACCGACAGCACCCCACTCCAGATGGGGCCGATTCCGGCGTACGTCCGTGGTGTCGTCGAACTGTTCGAGGAGCGTGGCGACGTGTTCAGGGAGGGCGACGTGGTGCTCCACAACGACCCGTACTACGGGGCGAGTCACGCGCCAGACTTTGCCGTCGTCGTCCCCGTGTTCCACGAGGGTGACCTCACTGCGTTCTCGGTCACGACCGCTCACCACCTCGACGTCGGGGCCGACAAACCTGGGACCTGCATCATCGACACCGTCGACGCTTACAGCGAGTCCGTCAGGCTCGACGCGGTGAAGATCGTCGAGGGCGGCCAGCGCAACGAGACCGCCTGGCAGCTCATCGAGGACAACATCCGCGTCCCGGACATGGTGATGGGGGATATCGAGGCACAGATATCCGCCGCCAGGGTCGGTTCCGACCGGCTCCAGGACCTGTTTGCGGAGTTCGGCCACGACACCGTCAAGCTGGCCGGACAGGCGATGATGGACTACTCCGAGCGGATGCTCCGCCAGGAGGTCGCGGACCTGCCCGACGGGACGTACTCGGCCGAGGGGTACATCGACGGCTACCTGGCCTCCGAGGACGACGCCGAAAGGGACGTCTTCCTCGCCGTCGACTTGGAGGTCGACGGCTCGGACGTTCGGGTGGACCTCTCGCGGTGTGCCGACCAGGTCGACGGACGGCCGATCAACATGCCTTTCGAGGGGACGGTCGTGCCGGCGGTCCTGCTGGTCATCCGGTCGACACTCCTCGACACGGAGACCGTCGAGTTGGTCCCACAGAACCACGGGATCACCCGTCCGGTGCACGTCCACGCACCCGAGGGGAGCATCGCCAACCCGCGGTTTCCCGCGCCGACTATCGCCCGGTTCTGTCCGGGAAACCGGCTGGCCGACCTCACGATGCAGGCGCTCGCCGACGTCGTCCCCGAGCGGACCTGTGCCGGCATCGGGAACCTGAAGATCTGTACCTACAGCGGGATGACCGACGACGACGAGTACTGGGTGTACATGGACATCACCTCTGGGAGCTACGGCGCACGCCCAGGGAAGGACGGGCTCGACGCGACCGACACACTCTACGCCAACACGCGCAACAACCCCATCGAGGACATCGAGAGTCACTATCCCCTCCAGGTCAGCCGCTACGAACTCCGCGAGGACAGCGAGGGGGCGGGACAGCAACGCGGCGGTATCGGTGCGGTCCGCGAGATGGAGTTTCAGACCCCGGGCCGGGTCTCCATCGAGGGTGACGGCAGCAAGTACCCGCCGTGGGGCTTCGACGGCGGGCACGACGGAACGCCCGGCGCGGTCGCCGTCGAAGGCGAGATCGACGCGGACACACCACGCTCGAAGATGTCGAACAAGAGCATGGCCGAGGGCCAGTCACTCCGGACAGTCGGCCCGTCCGGCGGCGGCTGGGGCGACCCCGAGCAGCGCGACCCGGCGGCCGTCGCGGAGGACGTCCGTGACGGCCTCGTCAGCCGCGAGCGCGCCGAGACGGTCTACGGGGTCGTCCTGACCGAGGACCTCGGGGTCGACGCGACCGCGACCGCCGACCGGCGCGGCGACTGAGGACACCCCCGGGGCCAGCGGTCACTCGGATAGCCGTACCGTCACGTCGAGGACACCGTCCCGGAGTGTCCGCTCCTCGAGTTCGGCGAGTCGGTCACGGTCGGTGTCGAGTGTCGCAAAGTGGTTGCCGGCGAGTTCGCCCGCGGGACTCTTGAAACAGGTCGGGCCACACGGGACGAGCATCTCCTGTTCGTTGCGGTAGCCGGGATACAGCAGCAGGTCGCCGTAGGAGGGGTAGACGGTGTGGTTCTCCCGGGGCAACTCCGGCAGGTCGAGTTCGTCGATATTGACCCAGGTCGCGTGGCCGCTCCAGCGGACGTGCATCAGCTCGGAGGACAGCGGCAGGAACTCCCGGACTGCGGCGACGGACTCGGGTGCCTCCTCGGGTAACAGTGTCGCGGTGAGGACCTCGCCGTCGACGACGAGTTCGAGGTCCCTCATCGGCACGCCACCGTCCTCGGTGGCTCGGCCGGTCGGTCGTCGGGGTTGAACTCCGGTCGTGGTCTGTGTGTCGGGGTCATTGGTCGGGTGAGAGGGCGCGCAGCCCGGGCGCTGCCGGTTACTCCGGGCCGGTGTCTGTCGGGGCTTCGCGCGCCACACGCTGGTGCAGTTTGACGCCCTGGATAACGTCCTTTGTGGTCTCGGCGACGAGGCTCGTCTCACAATCCGGCGACCAGGGCTACCGGCGGCTCCGGGGGCCGAGAACGCAGGAGACTGGACGTGCCGGCTCAGGAGCTCCCGCCATCGCTCGCGGGAGGTGTTACACTGTCGGACGTAACTTTATAAATAGATTCGCCACCCCGGGGTGGCGAAGTTCTTGAATGGCTTACGTCCGGCAGTATTAGCTGTACTCCCGCCAGCGGTTGCCGCAGGCTTTGCACTTGAAGAATCTGGTCGGTGGCTCGTCGGCGGACCCGGTCTGTTTGATCGTGTACCACGCCACGCCGTGGCCACAGTCCGCACACGTCACGTCCTCCGAGGTGGGTTTGCCCTCGAAGTTCGCCCCCTCCTCCGTCTCGATCAGGTCCTCGCCGCTTTGCTCGTCGGTGGAGACGAAAGCCGCCGCCCGCTCCTCGTCACGGGTCACCCGCTCCCCGCAGCCGGAACAGACCATCTCGTCGCCGTCGGTGTGCATCATCGAGCCACACTCGTCACAGAACTGGACCATAGCTGTAGCTCCTCTCGTCTCCGGATATCAGTCGGGGGGATATATACCCGGCGTCACCGGCGTCAAAGACCAAGCTACAAGATGACGGCGGACCGACCAGGTAGTATGGAGGTCGAGTGTGTCTTCTTTGGACCCTTTCGCGACGAGGTTGGCGAGAAGACGGTGACCAGGGAGACCGACGCGGCGACCGTTGGCGAACTCCTCGCCGAGATCGAGGCGGCGAACCCGGGTCTCGAGGGGCGACTCCGGGACGGGGAGGAGGTCGTCTCCGAGGTGGCGGTGACGCTCAACGACACCCACGTCCAGCATATCGACGGGGCCGAGACGGCGCTCTCAGCGGGGGATATCCTGCGGATGACCCCAGCAGTCTACGGCGGGTAGCGCGGGACGACCGGCTCCGGAGGGGAACCCTCAGTCGTCGGCCGGCGCCGGCGTAGAGGGCGACGAGACACGGTCGTCCGGCACCGTCCCGTCGTCGTTGTACCCGCGGAGGTCGTAGTACTCCCGGATCGAGGACTCGAGGTCGGGCACCTCGTAGGGCAGACGGTCCTCGCTTGCGTCCCGGCCGCGCTTGTTGTTGAAGTGTCGCTCACGCTCGACCACACTCGCCCCGACCGCCAGCAACTGCTCGTAGTCGGCGTCGAACAGCGCCTCGAACCCCTCGTCGTCGATGTAACTGCCAGAGAAGGCACACACGACACCGGAGTCACGGAACGCACAGAAGTTCTCCTGTTCGACGACGGTCCCGGCTTTCCCCTCGGTGCCCTGCGGGTCCAGCCCGCCACGGTACTCGATGGACTGCATCGTCGCGAACATGTGGTCGGCGCCGCGATTGGCAACGGCGTACTGTAGGCCCAGGCCGTGGAGCACCCGCCCGTCGTGGGCGGCGAACTCCATCCCCTTGACCGTCATATCCTCGACACCGAGTTCGTCGTGGCTGCGGTGAACACCGTCGGCGAGCAGGTCACCGACCCCCTCGCGGTGAGCGATCTGCTCGGTGACCTCCCGGGCGAGTTCGGCGTTGCCGAACTCGTCCTCGCTGGCGAGATACGCGGAGACTGTCACCCCCGCCGAGATGGTGTCCATCCCCAGCTCGTCACACAGCTCGTTTGCCTTCATCACGTCGACGATATCGTCGACACCCTGGTTTGAGCCAAACGAGTAGACTGTCTCAAACTCCGGACCCTCGGTCTCGACCCCCGCTTCCTCGTCTTTCGTCGGGAGCTTGCAGGCAAAGGCACACGCCGAACACGACCCTTTCTTGTACTTTTTCTCCTCAACGGCGTTGCCGCCGATGTCGGCGGCGTGCTCGAACTCCATCTCCGAGAAGTACCGGGTCGGCAGTGAGAAGTTGTCGTTGATGAACTCCGTCCCCGAGGTGGTCCCCTGTCGCTTCATGATGTCGTCGGCGGTTGCGGCCTCCCGGTGGATCTCGCTTGCGGCCTCCGCGGGGACCTCCACCTGCGGCGGGGCGTTGCCCTCGAAGGTGACACACTTGACGTTCTTCGAGCCGAGGACCGCCCCCAGCCCGCCGCGGCCAAAGGCACGGGAGTCGAAGGTCATCACGCTCGCAAAGCGGACCTGATTCTCGCCGGCCGGCCCGATCGCCAGGCAGTGCTCCGGCCCGAGGCCGTGTTCGGCCTCCATGTGGTCGCTGACCGCCGAGACCTCGGCGCCCTCCAGTTCGGGGACCGCCTCGAACTCGACGCCCTCGTCGGTGACGTGCACGGCCAGGAGGTCGTCGCTCGCGCCGGCCAGTTCGAGGACGCTGATCCCTGCGTCCGCGAAGTGCCGGGACATGTAGCCCCCGGCGTTGGTCGAGGCGAGCCCGTCGGTCAGCGGCGAGAGGCTGGTCATGTTCATCCGGCCGGTGAAGCTCATCTGTGAGAGCTGCAACGGCCCGGTCGAGACGTACGCCCGGTTTTCCGGGCCAAATGGGTCGGCGTCGAAGGGGATCCGGTCGTGTGCGAGGTGTGTCGCGGTCGCCCGTCCCCCGACCGTCTCCTCGAGCAGGTCGGAGATCTCGACCCGCTCGGCCGTCCGGTCGCCGACATCCACTGTGAGAAGCGGCCCTTGTGCGTGAAGCATACCCACACTGTCGGCGGAACGACATAAAGAGGTTTGGGGTGCCACGGTGTGGCCCGCCGTGACAGGCCGGCTCAGTCCTCGTTTCGGATGGCGCGTCGCTCCTCGACGACCGGGCAGTTCAGGAGTCTGACCGTCTCCATGTCCAGAAACTCGACGATCTCGGTGCCTTCGTGGGTGCAGGAAGTCTCCGGGGGGTCGGAGAACCACTCACAGTTCTCACAGTAGCTGTGTTTCGACACCTCGGCGTAGCGGCGCTCCGTCTCGTCCCCGCCGTGCTCCTCTGTCGTCGCGAGGTCCGCCCACGCCTCGTCGGGGTCGATATCACCGGTCTCCCGCTCCTCGAAGACGTCCTCCTCGAATGGGTCCCCACGCGGGTCGGGGCTGTCGAACAGGTCCTCACCCCCCTCCCCGGGCTCTATGGGTGGACGCTCCTCGGGCCCGTCGGGGGTCGTGTCGTCCTCACCCGCCTCGTGGGGCTCGCCGGCCGCTGACACCTCCGAGAGAGACTGCCACGCGCCTGCCTCGTCCGTCGCCGCGCCGTCGCCGGACTGCGTTGCCTCGGACGGTTGCTCGTGGGGGTCGTCCCCGTGTCCGTCGGCGGCATCCGCTGTGTCGGCTGGGGTTCCGAGCCCCTCGAAGGGGTCACCCCTTCGGTCGGTCACAGCGTCGGTAAACAGGTCCGGGTCGGCGTCGTCTACGGTCTCCTCCGGGTCTGGGTCTCGGTCCTGGTCCTCACCCTCGGCCTCGCGCCGGTCGTCAGGCTCGGGCGAGTCCTCACTCATCGTCCGCACCGGACTCGAGTTGTGAGGCGACGAGCAGTTGTGGCTTGGAGAAGAGGCCGCTTGCCTCCTCGACGTCGGTGAGGGTCGCCTCACAGTGGGGACACTGTGGGTCGGTCAACAGCGCGATATCGACGCCGTTCCCGCAGTTCTCGCACCTGGCCCGGTCGACGTCGGCCTTTGCGGCCGCACGCTTGACGCGCTCGACGGCTGCCAGACCGGTGTCACGCTCTACGCTGTCCTGAAGATCCCTGACGGTCCACGCGACGGTCTGGAGTCGCTCCTGGACCGTGTCGAACTCCGTCTCCAACTCCTCGAGTGCCGTCTCCTGCTCTGGAAGTGTGGCCTCAAGCCGGTCGGTCAGGTGTGCCACCTCCTCCTGGAGCTCGTCGACGTGCTTGCCGAGTGCGACGAGTCGCTCGAACTCCTCGTGGTCGTGGTCGACGGGGGCCTTCGCGTCGGCCTCCTGCTTGACCTGAATCACCCGCTCGCGGACGTCCTCGAGTTTCGCCTGAAACTCGTCCTGTGTGCTGTCGACCCGGGTCTCCAGGCGTTCGACGGTCTCGACGGCGTCCTCGACGCTGGCCTCGACCGCCGCTTCGACGCGCTCGTCGCTCGGCGGGCCGAACTCGAACTCCGCGGCGTCGAGGTCACCGTCGAGTTCGACCGTCGCGCGGTAGGCGGCGGCCATCTGGACGAGGACGGTCTCGGGGTCCACCCCTAGCTCCCGGGCCTGCTCGTCGAGCCAACTGTCGAGGTCGGGCGGGAGGCGAACCGTCACCGTCTCTGTCGACTCGCTCGCCATTGCACACCCTAGTCAAACGAGCCAGTTAAGCGTTTGCCGTCGGCTCCAGCCGGAGTAGCCGGCTGTTACGGCCGGGCGTAGTCCCCGGCTACCCGGCCCAGGGAGCGGCGACGGACCGTGTCGAACGTTCTCCGGGGGCCCCAACCCGCGCTGTACCGTTCGGGCGTTCGGCGGCCGTCAGCGGATCTTGCGGACGTCACTGATATCGAAGCCGGCGTCGCCGAGTTCGGCCTCGAACTGGACGATGTTCTCCTCCTCGATCTGTGAGAGGACGCCTCGGAACTGCTTGACCACGAGCGTCCGGGCACGGGTGGAGCCGCCGGTCTCCCACTGGAACCGCAGCGTTCCGCTGCAGGCCTCCATCAGTTGCCCCAGCTCCACGTCGGTGAGGGTCTCGTGGTTGACGTGCAACAGGATGAGCCCCTGCCACTGGTGGGCGGCCTTCTGAAGCCCGGAGACCAGGTATGTGATGTCCGACCACGACAGGTTCTCGCCGATGGTCCCGACCAGGTCGGAGAGCGAGTCGACGACCACCAGATTGTTCGGTGCCCGCTCGCTCAGGGCGTTTCCGAACGCGCTCAGCAGCTCCTCGCGCTCCTCGTGGCGTTTCCGGAGATTCTTGATCTCCGGTGTCTCCGCCGTGTACCAGCCCCGTGGCACCGGACTGGCGTGAAAGTACGGCTGGGACAGCGACTCGAACTGTACCGGCTCCAGCCCAGTCTCCGCGATCTCGGTGTCCATCGACATGCCGACCTCCTCGCGGAGCTGGGCCTCCTCCCCGGTGAACGAGATGTAGTGGACCGCCTCGGGGAGCTTCGCGCCGTCGGGAACCTCGCCGTAGTGCAGGTCGAACAGGTCCTCGCCGGCCCGTGCGAGCCCGTTCATCACGGCACTCGTGTAGAGAAACTCCCGGGAGCCCGCGCCCGCCTCCCCGGCGAGCAGGACGACACTGCCTGGCGGCGCGCCGCCGTCGATGAGCTCGTCGAGGCGGTCGATCCCAAACGGGATGCGGTCCATGTAGACAGGTTGGGTCGAACCGATTAAAGCTCCCCGGCCGACACACGGCCACGAGCCGCCGGTTCCCTCGCCTCGGGGACCTCACTCTCGGCGGCTGGCACCCGTCGTCCGCGGCCCGACGACCCGGACGCGGCCATCGGTGCCGGCGGCGTCGAGTGCGGCCTCGCCGGCCGTCCGTGCCGCCGCGGCGTCGTCGGCGTGGGTGACACCGTAGACTGTCGGGCCCCAGGAGGACTGACCAGCCCCCCGTATCGCGGGGTCGTCACCGAGTGCGTCGACGAGCGTGCCGGCCGGCGGGCGGTAGACCCCACCCTGCTCGTCGGCGTACCACGCCCCGTTGAGCCGGCCTAGCCGGACAACCGCCCGCCCGAACGCCGACAGGTCACCCTCGGCGACCGCCGGCAGCAGCCGCCGGGTCAACAGCCCCGCGATGTCGTCTGCGGTCCCCGGGTCGGCGCGCTCGACGGCTGTTCGCATACTCTCGTCCTCGGCCTCCCCGTGGCGGCCGGCCTCGACAGCAGGGGTCACCAGCAGGAACCGCCAGTCGGCGGGCACCTCGCGCTGAACCACCGGCGCAGGGACCGTCCACGCGCCGCGGGCGGGCGGCGCGGTCGTGAACCGCTCCGTAGGGTGGCCGGCGTCGACGACGAACCCGCCGTTCTCGAAGGTCGCGACACCGACGCCGCTTCGGCCGCCCCGGCCGAGGGCGGGGGCGGCCTCCCGCACATCGACGGCGATGTCGTGCGCGCCCGCGACAGCCACCAGTGTCGCGAGCGCGAACTGCGTCCCGCTGCCGAGGCCGACGTGACGCGCAAACCGCTCCTCGAGCGTCACCCGCACACCCTCGAGGTCGTAGCCGCGCTCGCACAACAGGGAGACGGCGTCTGTCGTAACGCCTTCGAGGGCGTCCGGGGCGACCACCTCGGTGTCGGGCGTCGCCGAGACGGCTGCGCGCGGTTCGTCGAGCGCCACGCCCACACCCCCGTACAGGCGTTCGTGGGCCAGCGCGAGGTTCTGGAAGCCAAAGTGTAGCCGCGCTCCGGTCTCGACGGTTGCCATGTCAGAAGTTACGGCGCCGGTCGTATCAACCCCCCGACCCCCGGGACGGGCGGTCTCTGCGCCGGGGGTGATAGGCCACCGGCCGTCGCCCGCGGCGCCGACAGCCGAATTTAAGTCCGCCCGGTGCCAGTGCCGGAGTATGAGCGAGCAGCGCCCCAGCCGGGTCGAGAGTGACGCCATGGAGTACGACAAGGATCCGGAGTTGCCGAGTAACGAGGTGACCCAGGGCGCCGAGCGCGCGCCCCACCGCGCGATGTTCCGCGCGATGGGCTACGACGACGAGGACCTCTCCTCGCCGATGGTCGGGATCGCCAACCCTGCCGCCGACATCACCCCCTGTAACGTCCACCTCGAGGACGTCGCCGACGCCGCCTACGAGGGGGTCGACAACACCGAGGGGATGCCGGTCGAGTTCGGCACGATCACCATCTCCGACGCCATCTCGATGGGGACCGAGGGCATGAAGGCCTCACTCATCTCCCGGGAGGTGATCGCCGACTCCGTCGAACTGGTCGCCTTTGGCGAGCGGATGGACGGGCTCGTGACGATCGGCGGCTGTGACAAGAACATGCCGGGGATGATGATGGCCGCCATCCGGACCGACCTGCCCTCCGTCTTTCTCTACGGCGGGTCGATCATGCCCGGGGAACACGAGGGCCGGGAGGTCACCGTCCAGAACGTCTTCGAGGGGGTCGGCGCGGTCGCCTCCGGCGACATGACCGAGGCGGAACTCGACGAGATGGAGCGACACGCCTGCCCCGGCGCGGGCTCGTGTGGCGGGATGTTCACCGCGAACACGATGGCCTCGATCAGCGAGGCGCTTGGCTTTGCGCCGCTTGGCAGCGCCAGCCCACCCGCCGAGGACGAGTCCCGCTACGCCGAGGCCGAACGCGCCGGCGAACTCGCCGTCGAGGCCGTCGAGGCCGGCCGGAGACCGTCCGACTTCCTGACGAAGCAGTCCTTCGAGAACGCCATCACCCTCCAGGTTGCCATCGGCGGGTCGACCAACGCCGTTCTCCACCTGCTCGCGATGGCTGCCGAGGCGGGTGTCGACCTCAGTATCGAGGAGTTCGACGAGATCTCCCGGCGCACCCCCAAGATCGCTAACCTCCAGCCCGGCGGCACCCGCGTCATGAAGGACCTTCACGACCTGGGTGGCGTGCCCGTGGTCCTCCGGCGGCTGCTGAACGCCGGCCTGGTCCACGGCGACGCGATGACGGTGACCGGTCGGACCATCGCCGAGGAGGTCACACACCTCGAGGAGCAGGGCCGACTCCCCCCACAGGCGGAGGTCGAGGCCGACTGGCTCTACACTGTCGACGACCCCAAACAGGAGGAGGGTGCGATCAAGATCCTGAAGGGCAACCTCGCGCCCCGTGGAGGCGTGCTGAAGGTCACCGGCGACGACAAGTTCCACCACGAGGGCCCCGCCCGCGTCTTCGAGAGCGAGGAGGACGCGATGCGCTACGTCCAGGAGGGTCACATCGAGTCCGGCGACACCATCGTCATCCGCAACGAGGGCCCCCGGGGCGGCCCGGGGATGCGGGAGATGCTCGGTGTCACCGCCGCGGTTGTCGGCCAGGGCCACGAGGATGACGTTGCGCTCCTGACCGACGGCCGCTTCTCCGGCGCGACCCGAGGGCCGATGATCGGTCACGTCGCGCCCGAAGCATACGCCGGCGGCCCCATCGCGGCCATCGAGGACGGCGACCACGTGACTGTGGATATCCCCGACCGAACCCTCGAGGTCGGCCTCTCTGACGAGGAGGTCGAGGCCCGTCTCGCGGAGCGTGACGAGCCCGACCCGCCGTACACCGCCGGGATCCTCGCGAAGTACGTGCGGGACTTCGGGTCGGCCGCAAACGGCGCGGTGACCAACCCCGGCGCAAAGGAGCGGTAGTCGCCCACCGCGTCCGAGCGGAGTGAGGGCGTGACCGGGTTCGCCGGCGTTTTGTGGTGAGCGGCGCGAGACGCGAATCGTGGACAGCTCCGAAAACGCAAGCGAACCGCGGGGGGGTGGCCGTCGAGGGGTCCGGGTCGGCCACAGACGGCGCAGTGACCAGCCCGGACACAACGAGGGCGTGGCGGACTGTCGGCCTGTTACGCCGTCTCCGGCCTCGCGTACTCGGCCAGTGGCTCCTCGATATCGAGCAAGCGTGCGCTCTCGGCCCAGAGCCGGCGGGCGTTCTCGGTGGCGCGGGCGGGGTCGGAGGGCTGGGTGGGCTGCTGGCCGGCGAAGTACCGCCCGGT
>JAQCNN010000032.1 GCA_028275005.1 Salinirussus sp. | reverse complement strand
TATCCTGAAAGTCGTTTCGACACAGCACTACAGCCACTGGTCCGGTGAAACCGCGACCCCGGTTCGGCCGGGTCGAGGACACGCTACCCACTGACCGTCCGCCGGACCCAGCCGGTGGCGCCGGAGGGGAACGACTCCGAGCGGTCGCTAGCCTGCACGGCTCCAGTCCCGTCGACGGCCCGGACCGCCACCTCGTGGGCACCCGTCGGCTCGAAGCGGTGGCGCCACTGCCGCCAGACGTCGTCGTCGGGGAGGGGTTCCGAGAGGGCTGCCTCTGTCCAGGTGTCACCGCCGTCGGTCGACACCTCGACGCGGTCGACACCGCGGGTCCCGGCGTAGGCGTGACCGGCCAGTTCCACCCGGCCGTCCCCGAGGCGGGTGACCCCCTCGTCCCAGAGCTTTGCGACGGTGTTGACCGGGCCCGTCCCTTCCCAGCCACGCTGCTCCCAGTAGCCGTCCATCTCCCGGTCGAGTATCTCGACCTCGGTGAGCCACTTGACGTTCGTCTCCCCCCAGTGGCCGGGCGCCAGTATCCGGACCGGGTGGCCGTGTTGGGCGGGGAGTTCCTTCCCGTTCATCCCCCAGGCCAGGAAGCCATCCCGGAGCACCTCGACGGGATACTCCACGAAGTAGCCGTCCTCGCCCCGCAACACGACACAGCCACAGTCCCCGTCGGGGTCGACGGCGTCGAGCAGCGGCGCGATTGGCGTCCCGGTCCAGACAGCCGTGTCGAGCTTGTGGTCGTTGAGCCCCTCGCCGACACACCGCAGCGTCACGAAGCGGTGTTCGACCGGCCGCTCCAGCAGGTCAGCGAAGTCGACGGTCAGGTCGTCCTCGGCCGTCTCGCCGGTGACGGCCAGGGACCACTCCTCGGCCGGGAGCTCTGGCTCGAACTCCGCGATATCGACGTTGTAGAAGTTCCCAATCTCGCTGACCAGCCCGGGCAAGGCGTCGCTCTCGACCGACAGCGACCGCTGCTTGGCCTCCCGGAGCCGCGCCTCGACGTCGTCGGTGCCGGGGGCGGCCCCGAGTGCGTCCGTCCCCGAGCGGAGAGTACCAGCGCCGGCCGCGGCACCCAGGAAGGCCACGGCGCCCGCAACACTCCCGAGTGCACGCCGGCGGGAGGCGTCGAGTTGGGGTTGAGTGTGTCGCGGGCCTGCGACTGCTCCGGCAGCCACGGGGACCGCGGCTCCGGCCGCGAGCACGGGCGCTCGGGTGAGCAGGGCCGCGAGCGTCCACGCCACGAGCCCGGCCAGCAGGCCGCCGGCGAGCCGGCTGTCGAGGCGCTCGGCGACGCGTGCCCCGCCGAGGGCGACCGTGCCGAACAACACGACCGCCAGCGCGGCCGCGAGCCCGATGTGTAGCAGGTGGCCCGCCTCGCCCACATTCTGGATCATGAATGTGACGACCGCACCTGGCGTGGCCGTGACGACCGCGGCATCCAGCGGCGCGACGACGAACGACCGGGTGTAGCCGGCAACGGCAAAGGAGCCGGCGACGCCGGCCGCCCCGGCCAGCCCCGCGAGCCCCAGGTCGTACCGGGAGGGGAGGTCCACCATCCCTACCCGTCCATCGACCCGCCAGGGGTCAACGTCACCCTGATGACGTCGCTCACCGCGGGGTAGTCGTAGCCGTCCATGACGCTGTCGAGCGGGCGCACGACGCCGCCCTCGTCGGCCCCCTGGTCGGGGCTGTCCTGGGCGGGCGCCTGGTCCGGCCCTTTGCCCGGCGGCTGGGCGTTCGGCTCGGTGCCGGCGTCCCACAGCCGGACGCTGTCGGTCACGTCACCCTCGACGGGTTCGCCGTCCTCGGGCCACAGGGTGATCCCTGCCGCGCCCGGCGAGAGGAAGAGGTCGTTCGAGGGGACGAACATCGAGGCAAAGGAGAGCCGTTGACCGGGTTCGGCCTCGACGTCGAACTCGAAGGCGCCGCCCGGGGCAATCGGCGGGGCGCCGGGCACCTCACCCCTCGGGTCGTTCGGGTCCGCGACCGTGTTCGCGGGGGTGTACGCTCCGGCCGCGGCCACGCCCATCGAGCCCGCCATATCCTGGAGTTCGTCGACCAGCCCCGGCTCGTCCGGGAAGCCGGTCGGCGGGCCGGCCTCGGCGAGCCCCTCGAGCCCGACCGACGCCTCCTCGCCCTCGGTGAAGACCGGGTTCTCGGCGGTGTGGACCGCGTACGCGCCGGGCGTGACCCAGATGCCGCCGCCGGTGGGGGTGTCGGACCCGTAGAAGTCCGTCGGCGCGACGTTCTCGACCCGGACCGTGACCGTCGTCGGGCCGCTCATCATCCTGTCCTCCGTCTCGGTCGTCGACTCGTCCGTGGCGCCGGTCTCGGTCATCCCGTCATCCATGGACTCGGTCTCGGTCATCGACTCGTCCGCAGTCTCGGTCCCGGCGCTACCGCCGTCACCGCCGTCGCCGCCGGCACAGCCGGCGAGTGCGAGCGCCGTTGTGCTCCCTGCTACCGCGAGGAACCGCCGTCGCGTCGTGTCGTCTGACATCACAGCCGTACCGAGGGACTCCCCCTGAAAGTAAATTTTTCAACATGTCTCCGGAGTCGGGCCAAACACTCTCTAGAGTTGGTCCGGATTCGCCCCCCGGCGCCGGCTGTGCAGGGTCGGTGAACCGTGTCACACGGGCACAGTCCCCCGCGGAAACACTACCCTTTTGACCCTCCTGCCGATAATCCGGGTAAGAATGGGCCGACGCAAAAAAATCGTCCAGGAGTGTGAGGGGTTGATGAACCGGCCGGAGAACATCCGGAATATCGCAATCGCCGCACACGTCGACCACGGGAAGACCACCCTGACCGACAACCTGCTGGCCGGCGCGGGGATGATATCCGACGACACCGCCGGCGAACAGCTCGCGATGGACACCGAGGAGGACGAACAGGAGCGGGGCATCACGATCGACGCGGCAAACGTCTCGATGACCCACGAGTACGAGGACACGAACCACCTGATCAACCTCATCGACACGCCGGGCCACGTGGACTTCGGCGGTGACGTCACCCGGGCCATGCGCGCCGTCGACGGCGCGCTCGTCGTCGTCGACGCCGTCGAGGGGGCGATGCCCCAGACCGAGACCGTCCTGCGGCAGGCGCTCCGGGAGGGTGTCAAGCCCGCCCTCTTCATCAACAAGGTCGACCGCCTCATCTCCGAGCTCCAGGAGGGGCCCTCCGAGATGCAGGAGCGGCTGACCGGTGTTATCCGGGACGTCAACGACCTGATCCGCGGCATGACCGAGGAGATGGACGACATCACCGAGGACTGGACGGTCTCCGTCGAGGACGGGACTGTCGGCTTCGGGTCGGCGCTGTACAAGTGGGGGGTCTCCCTGCCCTCGATGCAGCGGACCGGGATGGACTTCGGGGACATCATCGACCTCGAACAGGCCGACAAACGCGGGGAGCTGAACGAGCGGACACCCCTCTCTAACGTCGTGCTCGACATGGTCTGTGAGCACTTCCCGAACCCGGTCGACGCCCAGCCCCGGCGGATCCCGCGGGTCTGGCGTGGCGACTCCGAGACCGAGATCGCGGAGAGTATGCAGTTCGTCGACGAGGACGGCGAGGTGGTCTTCATGGTCACTGACATCTCGATGGACCCACACGCCGGCGAGATCGCGACCGGCCGGGTCTTCTCGGGCACGCTGGAGAAGGGCCAGGAGCTGTACGTCTCCGGCACCGTCGGCACCAACCGGCTCCAGAGCGTCGGTATCTTCATGGGCGGGGAGCGCGAGGAGGTCGACCGTGTTCCCGCCGGCAACGTCGCCGCCGTCACCGGGCTGGACGACGCCATCGCCGGCTCTACCGTCTCCGGCGTGGAGATGACCCCCTTCGAGTCCATCGAGCACCTCTCCGAGCCCGTCATCACGAAAAGCGTCGAGGCCCGGAACATGGACGACCTGCCAAAGCTCATCGAGACGCTCCAGCAGGTGGCAAAGGAGGACCCCACCATCCAGGTGGAGATCAACGAGGACACCGGCGAACACCTCATCTCCGGCCAGGGTGAACTCCACCTGGAGGTCATCACCCAGCGTATCGAGCGCAACCAGGGTATTCCGGTCACGACCGGCGAACCGATCGTCGTCTTCCGGGAGGCCCCACAGGGCTCCAGCCGCGAGGTCGAGGGGATCTCCCCGAACCGGCACAACCGGTTCTACCTAACTGTCGAGCCCCTCGAGCAGTCGGTCGTCGACGCGCTGAAGAAGGGCGAGGCAACGATGGGGATGCCCGAACTCGAGCGGCGTGAGGCCCTGCAGGACGCCGGCCTCGAAAAGGAGACCTCCCAGGAGGTCGAACACGTCCACGGCTCGAACATCATCATCGACGACACGAAGGGGATCCAGCACCTCAACGAGACGATGGAACTCGTCCTCGAGGGCTTCGAGGAGGCGCTGAACGACGGCCCGCTCGCGGCCGAGCCCGTCGAAGGCTCGCTCATCCGCCTGCACGACGCCCGTCTCCACGAGGACGCCATCCACCGGGGCCCCGCACAGGTCATCCCGGCGGTCCGTGAGGCGCTACACAACGCGCTCATCGACTCGGAGATCCGCCTCCTCGAGCCGATCCAGGAGGTCCGGATCGACGTGCCCAACGAGCATATGGGCCCGGCCTCCGGCGAGATCCAGGGCCGCCGTGGCCGCGTCGACGACATGTACCAGGAGGGCGACCTGATGGTCGTCGAGGGGGTTGCCCCCGTCGAGGAGATGATCGGCTTCTCCTCGGACATCCGCTCGGCGACGGAAGGGCGGGCCTCCTGGAACACCGAGAACGCCGGCTTCCAGGTGATGGCCGACAATCTCCAGCGCGAACAGATCATGGACATCCGCGAGCGAAAGGGGATGAAGCTGGAACTCCCCGAGATGGTCGACTACATCTAACCACCACCCGCCTCCGACCCGGGTCCGCTCCTGGCGGCTGTGCACCCCCTGTGGTGTGTGTCTGTGAGAGACCCCACGAGCGCCGAGGTCGCTCGCAGGCCTTCTCAACGACCTGTCACAGTGCTTTTGCCGAACCGGGCGCAGGTAGCCGGTATGTCACCGACCGTCGCCGCCTGTCAGATGGCAGTTACGGACCTGGCCGTCGAGACGAACCTGGAGACGGTGCTCGACCGGGTCGCGGGTCTGCCCGACCGGGTGGACGTTGCCTGTTTCCCCGAACTCGCGTTGACCGGCTTCGTCCCGGACGAGCGGGCCGTGACGGCGGCAGTGTCCCGGGACGGCCCGGAGCTGGCGCAGCTCCGGGCGGCTGCCGCCGACGCCGGAACGGACCTCCTGGTCGGGTTCGTCGAGGACGCCGGCGACTGCTACAACGCCGCCGCGTACGTTCGTGCCGGCGGTGAGACGGTTGTCTACCGGAAGCGACACCGCTGGGCCGGCGAGCAGGCGGTTCTCGAGGCCGGTGACGAGTTGGTGACGCTGGAGACGCCCCTCGGCGCCACGGGTGTGTTGACCTGTTACGACCTGAACTTTGTCCAGGACAGCGCCACACTGGTCGAGGAAGGCGTCGACGCGCTGCTGGTCATCGGCGCGTGGCCCGCGACCCACGCCGCCAACTGGCGACTACTGGTCCGGGCGCGGGCGCTTGACGGTGTCCGGTGGGCCGTGGGCACGGGCAGAACCGGCCGGCGCGATGTCGCGGACGCACACACGATGGCCTACGCCGGGCGGTCGCTCGTCGCCCGCCCCGACGGCGGTGTCCGGGCGGCGCTTGACACTGCCGAACGGGACCTGGTGGCCGACCTCGACCCCGCGGTGCTGAGGCGCCAGCGCGACCTCGTCGGCGTGTACGACTGAGACGGTTGTGACCGGTCCAGAAGGGCGGTGGCGAACACGGCACTTAGGTATCGTCGGTCGATACGTGAAGCTATGTCTCTGCTCCACCAGGTCACAGACGTCGTCATCGGCGGCCTGATCGCCGGTGTGTCGACGTTTGCCTTTGGCGCGGTGATGCAGGCGTACCTGGCCATCTCCGTCGGGGCCTTCCTCGCGGCGACGTTCTACTTCTCGCGCAACCCCTGGGGAAGCCCCGACGGCGACGAGTACAACGAGATGATCGACGACGTCTACGACAGGTACCTCCCCTGACCGGAGCCGAGGGCCGACAGCCCGCTCGGGTCCCCGAACGACGGGATTCTTATACGAGGCCTCCCGAGGTGTGCCAATGAGCCGCCGAGAGGTGACCGACGGATGAGTGACTCGACCGAGCTCCGCTCCTACACGGTGCGCCTGGAGCTCGTCGACCGGCCCGGCGAACTCCTCCGGGCGCTGTCGCCGATCGCCGACCACGGTGGAAATCTGCTGTCGATCTTCCACGAGCGGGGCAACGTCACACCCCGCGGACAGATCCCCGTCGAGGTCGATATGGAGGCCACCCCGGACCAGTTCGACACTGTCGTCGACGCGCTCCGCGGCGAGGGGATCAACGTCATTCAGGCCGGCGCCGAGCAGTACACCGAGGAGCTGACAGTCGTGCTCACCGGCCACCTCGTCAACACGGACCTCTCGAACACACTAGAACGGATCCAGAGTGCCACAGGGGCAAACGTCGACGACCTCTCGCTGTCGGCGCCGGAGGGTGACGAGGGGATCTCGAGTGCCCGGGTTCGGCTGGCGACCAACGCCGGCGGCGCGGACTCGGCCCTGGAGACGATCCGCGAGGTCGCCGACGAGAAGGACCTACGCGTCATCGAACCGCTAACCGCGGGTGAGGGCGCGTGAGACTGGCCGTTGTGGGTGCCGGGGCGGTCGGCTCCGCGGTCGCGGAACTTGCCGGCGAGTACGGCCACACTGTGACCGCGCTCGCTGACTCCGGTGGCGCTGCCGTCGACCCCGACGGGATCGACGTGGACGGCGCCCTGACGCGCAAGGAGGCCGAGGGCACCGTCGGCACGGCCCCCACCGCGGACGCGCTGGCGGGGCCGTACGACGTCCTCGTGGAGGCGACGCCGACGACACTCGGTGACGCCGAGCCGGGCTTTGGCCACGTGCGGGCGGCCCTCGAACGGGACTGTCACGTCGTACTCGCGAACAAGGGGCCCGTCGCCGAGCGCTACGGTGAGGTTCGGGCGCTCGAACGGGAGAGTGCCGGCGAGGTGTATCTGGAGGCGACCGTCGGGGGTGCGATGCCCGTCCTCTCGACGATCGCCGACTTCGGCGCCGAGCATATCGAGGCCGCCCGGGGTGTGCTCAACGGAACGGCGAACTTCGTGCTCTCGCGCATGGCCGCCGAGGGGCTGGGCTACGAGCACGTCCTCGCGGAAGCCCAGGACCTGGGGGTGGCGGAGGCCGACCCCTCCTTCGACGTGGAGGGGACCGACGCCGCACTGAAGTGTGTGATCCTCGCGAACGTCCTCTACGACCGGGAGTACACCCTCTCGGACGCGGCGGTCGAGGGGATCCGGGACCTGCCGGGTAGCGCCCTCGAGTTGGCTGCCGAGGACGGGCGCACGATCCGGCTCATCGGCGAGGTCAAGAACGGGGCGATCCGGGTCGGGCCCCGTCTGATCCCCGAACACGGCGCACTCGCGGTGACAGGGACCCGCAACATCGTCGAACTCGAGACCGAGCACGCCGGACTCCTCGATATCTCCGGGCGCGGGGCCGGCGGCCCGGAGACGGCGACGGCGGTGCTGGCGGACGTGGGCCGACTGGCGGAGTGACCCGACGGCCGTCCCCGCTGTCGCCGGTCGTCGGCGTGTCACAGGCTCTCAAATCACCGGACGGCAAAAGGACGGGCTGTACCCCGTATCGAAATGGTTTTATGAATAACTGCGTTACAGTTCCGACAGAGCGCCCCTGCGCGTGAAACATCATGAGTGAAGACCTAGCGCACCAGAACCTGGCCATCATCGGCCACGTCGACCACGGAAAGAGCACGCTCGTCGGCCGACTCCTCTACGAGACGGGGTCGGTACCGGAGCACGTCATCGAACAGTACAAGGAGGAAGCAGAGGAGAAGGGCAAGGGTGGCTTCGAGTTCGCCTACGTCATGGACAACCTCGCCGAGGAGCGCGAGCGCGGGGTCACCATCGACATCGCCCACCAAGAGTTCGACACTGACAAGTACAACTTCACGATTGTCGACTGCCCGGGCCACCGTGACTTTGTGAAGAACATGATCACGGGCGCGAGCCAGGCCGACAACGCCGTGCTCGTCGTTGCCGCCGACGACGGTGTCCAGCCACAGACACAGGAGCACGTCTTCCTGGCACGCACCCTGGGTATCGGCGAACTCATCGTCGCCGTCAACAAGATGGACCTGGTCGACTACGACCAGAACAACTACGACCAGGTCGTCGCCGAGGTGGAGGAGCTGCTCCAGCAGGTCCAGTTCAACGCCGACGACGCCAGCTTCATCCCCGTCTCGGCGTTCGAGGGTGACAACGTCGCCGAGCGGTCGGACAATCTCGACTGGTACGACGACAAGATCCTGCTCGAGGCACTCAACAGTCTGCCCGAGCCGGAGCCGCCGACGGACGCGCCGCTTCGCCTCCCGATCCAGGACGTCTACACCATCTCGGGTATCGGAACCGTGCCTGTCGGTCGTATCGAGACCGGGGTCATGGAGACCGGCAACGACGTCTCCTTCCAGCCCTCCGACGTCGGCGGGGAGGTAAAGACGATCGAGATGCACCACGACGAGATCCCCCGGGCCGAGCCCGGCGACAACGTCGGGTTCAACGTCCGCGGTATCGGCCAGGACGACATCCGCCGGGGCGACGTCTGTGGCCCCGCCGAGGACCCGCCGTCGGTCGCCGAGACCTTCCAGGCCCAGATCGTCGTGATGCAACACCCGAGCGTGATCACCGCGGGCTACACCCCGGTCTTCCACGCACACACCGCACAGGTCGCCTGCACCATCGAGTCCATCGACCGGAAGATGGACCCGGCGGGCGAGGGCGGTGGCGAGGAGAACCCTGACTTCATCCAGTCGGGTGACGCCGCCATCGTGACGGTGCGCCCACAGAAGCCGCTCAGCATCGAGCCGGCCGACGAGATCCCCGAACTGGGGAGCTTCGCCATCCGCGACATGGGCCAGACCATCGCGGCGGGTAAGGTCCGCGACGTCGACGAGCGATAAGATGCAGCAGGCACGCGTCAGGCTGGCGGGCACCAGCCCCGACGACCTCGACGACATCTGTGACGATGTCCGCGATATCGCGGACAAGACGGGTGTGAAACTGTCGGGCCCGGTGCCGCTCCCGACCAAGACCCTGGAGGTCCCTTGCCGGAAGTCACCGGACGGCGAGGGGACTGCCACCTGGGAGCACTGGGAAATGCGCGTTCACAAACGGCTGATCGACATCGACGCCGACGAACGCGCGCTGCGCCAGCTGATGCGTATCCAGGTGCCAAACGACGTCAGCATCGAGATCGTCCTCGAAGACTGAGGACCGCCTTACCCCACGCAGGGGTTTCCACACGCGGGCTCGTAGATCAGCGGCAGATCGCTTCCTTCGCAAGGAAGAGGCCCGGGGTTCAAATCCCCGCGAGTCCAT
>JAQCNN010000024.1 GCA_028275005.1 Salinirussus sp. | reverse complement strand
CGATGGCATCATCGATAATGGAGTCCATTTTGAAAATCCTCTAACACACCGACTGTTATGAGTTTTCCCCTGTGTCTGACGTGCGTCTGACTGTTTTCGAAATTGAGAATACCGTGTCCCGTTCCGTGCGGACCGCCTCCGGCGGCACCCGCTTTCCGTCTGCCTCGACGGCCTCCCCGTCGGCGAGTCTGCCAAACTTCGGCCCCTCCGGCACACCCAGTGTTCGCGCCTTCTCCGGGTCGAAGGCGGTCTCGTGGGCGATAATCACCTCGTCACCCCCGTCTGCCTCCTCTGTCTCCCGCCCCCCTTCTGCCCGCCGCGTTACGTCGTCGTACCGCGTTTTCAGCACGTCGACCAGCCCGTCAACGACCGTCTCGTAGTCCCCGGGGCTCCGGAGGACGGCCGGCCCGGTCGGACGGGTCCCACCCTGGTCGGTCACGAAGGCCAGTGTCCGCCCCACGAGCACCGCTCGGGTTCGCTCGCGGTCGACCCCTCGGGCCGCCGCCAGCAGGTCCCCGGGAAGCTCCGCGACGACAAGCCCCGCCGGGTTGTCGCCCGCGTGACCCCTGCCGCTCGCGTCCCCGTCTCTCCTCGCCGGGTCGCCGAATCGTACCCCCTCCTCGACGGTCGCTACAGTCGACTCGACAGCGCGGACGAACGGGAGCGGGACGCCGTCGGTCTCCCGGACCCACGTCTCGCCGACAACCCGCCCGCCGGCGGCCTCGACAGCCGCCGCAGCCGCCGGGCGTTCACTCCCCAGAAGGGCGTAGCCGGCCCGACTCTCCCTCAGTGCCCGCCGGATGAGGGGGCGGAGCTCCCCCTCGTCAACTGTGTCCAGCCCCCAGTCGGCGGCGACGTGGCCGACCGCCCAGTCGGTCTCCCGGGTGACCCGCTCGAACCGGGGTGCGTAGTGGCCGCCGCCGACGCCGAGGAGGTGGCGCCTGTCCTCGTTCTCGTCCTCGCCTTCGCCCGCTGTCCGGGCCGTTCCGCCGGGTGATTCGGGGTCACGGTCCGGGGGGACGCCACGCAGGTCGAGCACCGCCCGGGCGACCGCCCGTGCCGCGTCGGGGTCGGCCCACGCCGCCGGACCGCTGCCGACCTCCACGAACATCGAGGGGGCGCCGACATCCGTGGGCCCGTGGTGGGTGCACTCGGTGCCGACCTCGTAGCCCTCGGGGGCGTGGGTGGCCAGCCCGTCGAGGACGCGGGCGTGGGCGTTCGGGCAGGCGCGGGCAAACGCGTTCGCCTCGCCGCCGTGGTCGGCGGGGCCGACGTTGCCCGTGTGGTGGGCGGTCAACAGCCGCCCCGTCTCCCCGGAGTGACGGGAGACAAAGACCAGGAGCCCGGGGTCGCCGAAGGTCGCCGCCGGCCGCTCCAAGTCGAGGTGGAGAGGGCCGAACTCCCGGAGCTCCACGGGTGGGAGGCTGTCGTTGCCGGCCCCGTCACCGCCAGCCGCCGGCCCGTCCCCGGGCTCCAGCCGGTAGACAGTCCCGCCGCCGTCCCCGTCCGGCCGGCTGTCATCTGTCGCCTCACGCCAGTCCCCGAGCCCGCGCAGTTGCTCGCCGACCTGGACGGAGGCCTCGTCGGCCCGGGAGACGACGATAGCCAGCATCAGTCGGCGTGCTCGGGCCTGACCGGCTGTTGCCCGGCGGCCTTTCGGGCGGCAAAGGCCGCGAGTTCGAGCAGTTCACGGAGCTGTCGTCGCCGGCGGACGAGCAGTGCCGTGCCCAGTACGAGATAGAGGGCCGTGTAGCCGGCGAGCAGGAGAAATTTGACCTCCTCGGCTGGCATCGCGAACGGTTGCCACAGCCTGAGGAGGGTAAACTCGATGAGCACCTGCGAGACGAACAGCCCAAAGAGTGCGAGCGCCTCGCGGATGGAGATGGTGAAGTTCACCAAAATTCCGAGTGCGAAAAACGACTGTGCCGCGGTGATCCAGATCTCGCCGGACTGGACCCGGTCGAAGGGGAGTACGCCGTACCGGCCAAGCGCCAGCGAGTAGACGATGACGAGCGTCCCGATCAACAGCGTCCACTGGTTGAGCTTCGAGGAGATCAGCGCGTTGAACCCGGCCGTCGAGCGGGCCTTGTACACTAGCACCGTGACGACCACCAGTTCGGGGGACTCACTCGCCAGCGGGGCGATCCACTGGATCATGAAGAAGGGGGGAACGCCGACCGCGGTCCCGACCTCCTCGAGCCCGTGGGCGAAGGGTTCGACGGCGGTGAAGATCAGAAACCCGGAGTACGCAAACAGCCCGAGCACGACCGGGACCCGCACCCGCCGTCTGAAGCCCTGGAAGTATGCCGGGACACCGCTGTGTTCCTCGGCCGTCTCGACGTCGCCGCGGATGACGATGCCGATGTAGGCGACGTAGATGCCGACGAGAACGATGAAGTCGAGCGCACCGATACCGCCGCCTAGGGGGACAAAGAAGGCCCAGACAGTCGCCAGAAAGAGGAAGGTGATCTCGGTGGCGATGTCGCGGTCGAGGTGGACGACACTGGCGAACAGTCCCTCGCGTCTCTCGACGGCGGGGTCTCTGGTGGCCCGGGCCTTGTAGACAGTCAGGACGGCGATACCGGCCCACCCCAGCCCGATGAGGATGCGGTTGGCGCCGGTCATATTGGCGACTGCGAGGTTGGCGCTCTGACAGGCGTCGGCCAGTGTGTTCGCGTTCGTGGCGGCGCCGGCCAGCTCCTCGCCGCCGGCCGCGACCCCACGGCAGGCCTCCGCGGTCGCGCTCCCGGCGCCGGCGCCCCAGGCGTACAGCGCGTCGACGGCGTACTCCGGCGCGACCGCGAGCACCGCGAGCACCGCGATGGCGAACGCGCGGGGGACGTCCTTCTCGGCGGTCTCGGCCCCCCACGCCAGCAGGAAGGAGGCTCCGAGGACGCTGATACCGCTGACTAGCACCGTCAGGCCCGTTCCTACACCCACCCCGGCGAGGAGCGTCACCACCCACGGAACCGAGAGCAGGACCGCCCCCGCGACGGCTGTCAGCGGGTGCCGGAGTCTCATCGTTCGCCCAACGTCGAAGTTCGAAGTAGGCCTTACGATGTCCGCCCCGACACCACACCGGGTGACGACCGGTGACTCGTGTCGCGTGTCATTTAACAGCGCCGCCGGCGACAGTCGGGTATGCAGGTCTACGGGCTGGTCGGGAACCCGGTCGAGCACTCGCTGTCCCCGCCGATGCACGAGGCGGCCTACGAGGCAACCGGGCTGGACGCCCGCTACGTCACCTTCGAACCCCCCGAGGACGAGGGCGCTGTGGCCGTCGAAAGCGCCGCCACCCTCGGCGTGTGCGGGCTGAACGTCACCATCCCGTTCAAAGAGCAGGTCCTCTCGGCCGTCGAGCCCGCCCCGCTGGCCGAGCGGGTCGGGGCGGTCAACACCGTCGACCTTCGAACGGACCCACCGGCGGGCTACAACACTGACGCCACCGGCGTGACACGAGCCCTCGCCCACCACGGCGTCGCACTCGAGGGAACGGCCGTTGTCGTCGGTGCTGGCGGGGCCGGACGCGCCGCCGCGTTCGCGCTCGCCGACGCGAATATGACTGTCCGGGTCGCCAACCGGACCCGCTCCCGGGCGGAGGAGCTCGCGGCCGCCGTCGACGAGGGGCCGGGCGGGGCCGCGACAGCGGACGGGCTCGCCTCGCTTCGGGGCCTGCTCGCTGACGCGGACGTCCTCGTCAACGCCACCAGTGTCGGCATGGACGAGGATGTCTCGCCGGTGCCCGCCGGCGCCCTGCACGCCGACCTCACCGTGCTGGACGCGGTGTACTCGCCGGTCGAGACCCGCCTGCTGCGGGACGCCGCGGCGGCGGGCGCGACAACTGTCGACGGCGCGTGGATGCTGCTCTACCAGGGTGTCGAGGCCTTCGAGCGGTGGACCGGCCGGGAGGCGCCGGTCGACGCGATGAACGACGCGCTCCGAGCGCGGCTTTGAATAGCCGGCGGCGCGATGTATCAGCTATGGGACTCCTCGATAGACTCAGATCGCTTCTCGGCCGCGACGACCGCCAGACGCGACGCCAACAGGGCGGCTCGGCGAACGTGACCGTCGAACACGACCCCGAACCCGCGCCGGAAACCGAGGCCGCGGTAAAGGGAACGGGCGATGCCGACGACCACAGCGCCGACGGCCCCGCCGTCGATACCGGGGCCGACACCACCACAGACGCCGGGTCGACCACACAGTCAAACGAGCAAGAGACACGGGCAGACGAGCCCGCTGAGCCTGCCGAACCGGAGACGACGGCCGAGCCTGCCGAACCGGAGACGACGGCCGAGCCGGCCGAACCGGAGACAACGGCCGAGCCGGCCGAACCGGACGAGCCCGAAGGGTCCGACTCGGAGGAACCCGTCGACAGCATCAACGGGATCGGACCGACCTACGCCGAGCGCCTGGAGGCCGCGGGCATCGGAACTGTCGAGGACCTGGCGGCCACCGACGCCGAAACCGTCGCCGAGGCCGCCGAGACCGCCGAGTCCCGCGTGACCGACTGGGTCGAACAGGCACAGAACCGCTGAGCGCACGCGTGACTGACCCCGACACCGAGTACTGCCACGTCGACGGGACACTGGTCCCCGCGGCGGAGGCAACGGTCAACATTCGGGACCGGGGGTTCGTGTACGGTGACGCGGTCGTCGAGACGCTCCGTGTCTACGGTGGCGAACCCTTCGAGTGGGCGGCCCACATCGACAGCCTCGAGCGAAGTGCCACCCGGCTGGATTTCGAGGAGGTGCTCCCCCCGCGCGATGACCTCCACGACCGGGTGACCGAGACGCTCGCGGCAAACGACCTCTCGGAGGCGTTCGTCCGGCTGTCTATCTCCCGGGGTGTCCAGGGCCGGGACCTCACGCCGGAGCCGCGGGTCGACCCCACTATCACCGTCGTCGTCGATGACCTCCCCCGTGGGGGCACCGACGGGGAGCGCGTCTGGGACGAGCCCGCGACCCTCCGGGCCGTCGAGACCCGGCGCCCCTCCGCGGAGGCACTCCCCCCGGACGGCAAGACCCACAACGCCCTCACCGGGGTCCTCGCACGGCTCGAACTCCCGGAGGACGCCGACGAGGCACTGCTGCGGTCGGTGGAGGGGTACGTCACGGACGGGGCCGACAGTGCCCTCTTTCTGGTTCACAACGGGACGCTGTACACCCCGACCACGGCCCTCCCGCTGGTGCCCGGTGTCACCCGTGGGGTCGTCCTCGACATCGCCAGCGCGGAGCCGTTCCCGGTCGAGACCGGCCGGTACAACCTCGTCGACGTCCGCGAGGCCGACGAACTCTTCCTGAGCAACCCCGCCTGGGAGGTCCGGCCGGTCACCGAGGTTGACGGCTACGAGAAGCCCGTCGGCCCCATCACACAGCTCTGCCAGCGGCTGTTCGACCGCCGTGTCGAGCAGACCCACTACTGAGCGGCGACCGGTGGTCCGTGTCGGCGTGTCCCACAGACCGCACCGTTGAAGCGGCTTCCGACCAACTCACCGTATGGACGAGGACAGCCGTATCGCCGCCGTCGACGAGGTGCCGACCGACAGCTCCCTGCTCTTTACCGTGCGTGACGGCTTCGACACGGAGGAGGCCATCCTGCTCCGGCTGGCCGACGACGTGGTCGCGCTGCGAAACTACTGCCCCCACTGGACCGACGTCCGGCTGGACAAGGGCAGCGGCGCGACCCGGCGAAACGGCGAGTTGGTCTGTGAGAAACACGGCGCCATCTTCGAGGCGGCGACCGGCCACTGCACCCACGGCCCCTGTGAGGGCGCGACCATCGACGAACTCGGGGTGACGGTCGCCGACGGCGCGGTCTACCTCACCGACGACGAGTACGACTTCGAGCACACCGGCCCCTCCGGTGACCACGACCTCTCCTCCCGGGGCCGGGTCGACTTCACCGGGAACTGAGGGCAGCCGGCGCCGCTGCTCTCGTTGTCTCCTGTGTGTTCTCGGCCCGGGAAACGTTCATATTTCGCTCGGCCCAGACCGGAGGCATGCCCGGTCCAGTCTTCATCCCCGGCGACACGGTCGACCTCCACACCATCGAGGAGGCGGACCTGGACTTCCTTCAGCGCGGCCGCAACGACCCCCAGGTCTGGCGAGCGATCGGGCGGGCGGTGCCCGCAAACGGCCCACAGGAACGACAGTTCTTCGAGGAGGTGGTCAGCGCCGACGGCAGTGTCCAGTTGCTCGTCTGTGCCGACGGCGAGCCGGTCGGGACGGTCGGGCTCGACGACACCGACGACCGGTCGGACGCGGCGGAGTTGGGCTACTGGGTCGCCCCGGACCACCACCGGCAGGGCTACGGCACGGCAGCGGCCGAGCTGCTGGTCGGCTACGGCTTCGACCAACTCGGGCTCCATCGGGTCGAGGCCCGCGTCTTCGAGTTCAACGACGCCTCACAGACCCTTCTCGAAGGGGTGGGGTTCACTCAGGAGGGCGTCCACCGCGAGGTGGCGTTCATCGACGGCGAGTACCAGGACGCCTGCTGGTACGGACTCCTCGAAGACGAGTGGCGCGAGGCGTAGACGCGGCCGTGGGTCCGTTCACTCGACCCGAAACGTGGGTTCGGCGACGGCCTCGCTCTTGCACTCGGGACACCGGCTGGGACGGTTGACCAGGTCGTCGAAGTCCGAAAAGTCACAGTCCCGGCAGGTCGGCGGGGCGACCAGCAGGGTCTCGTCGGTTGGCTCCAGCGACTGGGCGATATGTCGGACGTGCTCCAGGGCAGTCGCCGTCCGGGTCTCGAACTCGGTGGCGAGTTGGCTCGCCGCCAGCGCCTCCTCGCGCAAGCGGTCGGCGATGCGCTCGCGGGTCGTCCGGCTTGCCTCGCGCATGTCACCGAGTCGGTGTGGACCGGTAAACCTCTTTTGTGCCTCGGCGGGCCGGCTGGCCCGGGAGGGCGGAGACACCGCGTGTGGGGTACGGTGCTGTTCCCCTCTCGGGGTCACGGATGAAAAGGGATATACCCGCCCGCTCGGTGGTGTCCGATATGAATGCAGTCGTGCTCGCCGGGGGGTATGCGACGCGTCTGTGGCCGGTCACCCGACACCGCCCGAAGATGCTCCTCCCGGTCGGCGAGACGACCGTTATCGACCGTGTGCTCTCCGGTCTCGAGGCCGACGACCGGGTCGAAAAGGTCTTTCTCTCGACGAACGAGCGGTTCGCCGACGACTTCCGCGAGCACATCGCACACGCGGGCTACGAGAAACCCCGCCTGAGCGTCGAGGAGACGACAGAGGAGAACGAGAAACTCGGCGTCGTCGGGGCGCTGGCACAACTAGTCGACCGTGAGGGGGTCGCCGACGAGGACCTGCTGGTCGTCGCCGGTGACAACCTCATGGACTTCGATATCGCCGAGTTTATCGACTGCTTCGAGGCCCGTGAGGCGCCGACACTCGCGGCCTATGACGTCGGCTCCCGGGAGAAGGCGACCTCCTACGGTCTCGTGGACCTCGACGGCGAGGAGGTCGTCGACTTCCAGGAGAAGCCCGACGACCCGCCGAGCACGCTCGTCTCGGTTGCCTGCTACGCCTTCCCCGCGGACGCGGTCCGCTTCGAGGAGTACCTGGCGGGGGACAACAACCCCGACGAACCCGGCTGGTTCATCCAGTGGCTCGTCGACCGTGAGCCGGTCTACGCCTTCAGCTTCGACGGCGCCTGGTACGACATCGGCACAGCAGACAGCTACTTAGAAGCCGTCGAGTGGGCGCTGGACGGGGGGTCGATCGTCGCCGACTCCGCGACCGTCACGGGCGGAACCGTCGGCGAAAACGTCCACGTCATGCCGGGGGCCACGGTCACAAACGCCGACCTCGAACGCTCGGTGGTCTTCCCCGGCGCGACCGTCGCCGACGGCACAGTCGAGAGCTCGCTCGTCGACTCCGAGGCCGACGTCCGCGGGCACGACCTCTCGGGGGCGCTCGTGGGGTCACACACGCAGCTCCGCCGGGAGTGAGCAACCCACCGGGGTGGCTGTGGGGTAATACTGCCGGCTGTACGTCTGTAACGAATTTCGCGACCCCGGGGTCGCGGATATCTTCAAACAGTTACAGCCAGCAGTATAAGTTGAGAGATGGGAACGCCTAAGAGCAACGCGGGGACACGTTCGGGCGTGACCGACGGGACGCGCGTGGATATGCACGTGAAGGTGCTCGACGACGGGGTCGTCACGCGGGCAAAGGCTCGTGACCTGGACGCGCTCGTCTACGCACCACACTTCACCCGCTGGCCGGACGTCGTCGACCGGGCGGCGGCGTTCTCCGACGACGACCTGACGGTCGTGCCCGGCCGTGAACTGTTCACCGGTGACTGGCGCACCCGCCGGCACGTCCTCGCGCTCGGACTGGAGCGGTCGGTCCCCGACTTCCTCACGCTCGAGGGGACGATGGCGGAGCTGGCCGCCCAGGACGCGCTCGTGCTCGTGCCCCACCCGGGCTTTCTCACGGTCAGCTTTGGCCGCGACCACCTCGAGCGGTACCGCGACCAGGTCGACGCCATCGAGGTCTACAACCCCAAACACCCCCCCTGGGACAACAGCCGTGCCCGCCGGACCGCGGCGGATATGGGGTTGCCCGCCTTTACCTCCTCCTACGCCCACCTCAGAGGGACTGTCGGGGAGTGCTGGACGACCTTCGAGGCCGACCTCGACGGGCCGGCGGCCCTCCTGGGGGCCGTCCGGGACGGGCTGCCACGCCAGGTCGACCACCGACGGGGCCCGGTCCACCTGTTTCGCCGCGGCGCGGAGTTTGCTCATCTCGGCTGGGAGAACTCCTGGCGGAAGTTCGACCGGGTCTACCTCTCGGGCACCGAGCCGACCCACCCCGGCCACGTGGCCTACGACGGCCGGTTCGACGACGTCCGGGTCTACTAGAATATCGCCTGTCCACCCAGCCCAAGCCCCTCGCTGGCCTGCTGGAGGGCGGGTGGCGCGTAGTAGACGACGCCGGCGATGACCACGAGTTCGACGGCCGTGATCGCCACCGTGAGCGCCCCCGACCACCTGCTGTCGACCGGGACGCCGACGGGGACGTTGAACTCCCGGTCCAGGACCGGGTAGAGGAGGGCAATCCCCCGGGTCGTCCCCAGCACGTCGAGCACGTAGTGGGTGAGCACGCCCAGCCAGACCCACTGGAGGTTGGCGAAATAGAAGGGGTACGCGCCGACGACCGCCAACACGGCGAGATTGTGCAGCGTCTTGCGGTGCTTGCCAAAGGCGGTGTCGACGTCCGGAAACAGCGCCCCGAGGACCACCGGCACCGACACCTCCGCGACGGTGCGGACGGTCTCGACGCCGCCGTCGGGGTTGAGGATGTACCCGAAGCCAACCGCGAGCAACGCCGCATTCAGCACGTGACCGCGTTTGTTCACGCCCGGACAGCCGGGCGGCGGGGTTACAAAGCTTCCCGTGCGTGTCGCCGGCCCGGTGTCGCCGACCTGGGCCCGACCGCCCACCCCCTCAGACCGCCGCCAACAGGTCCGCCAGCGCACGCCGTGTGAACCGCTCACGCCGGTCGGCGCGGCTCCCCCCGTCCAGGACGTGACGCTCGGTCGTCGTCTCGGAGTCACCGCTCTCCCAGGGCGCGGCGCGGGCGACGCTGACGATGCAGGTCCCAACCGGCCGGTCGTCGGTGCCACCGCCGGGGCCGGCGATACCGGCGACGGCCAGCCCCCAGTCCGTCCGGGCGCGGTCCCGGGCGGCCCGGGCCATCGCCGCGACCGCCGGCCCGCTGACCGCGCCGTGTTCGTCCAGCCGCTCCCGGGGGACCGCAAGCACCTCCCGCAGGGAGTCGTAGCTGTAGGTGACGAAGCTCCGGTCGAAGTAGTCACTCGCCCCCGACGGCGCGGTGAGGAGTGCCCCGACCAGCCCGCCGGTTGCGGCCTCGGCAACCGCGACGGTCTCACCGGCCTCCCGGAGCGCGTCCCCGACCCGCCGTTCGACCGGCGGCTCCTCGGCGTGTGCGTCCATGTTCCGGTCTCGGGTGCCACCGGCAAAAGCGGCGGGGCACCAGGTCTGCCGGCGCGGCGCTCGGCCCCGTTCTAAAGCTTCAAACCCGAGGGCGCCCCAGTGTCCCTAATGGCAGACGGCACCGACACCGGGGGAGCCAGCAACGGGATGGCCGACACTGCCGAGTCCGGTGGCGGGACCGGCGCCGACGGCGTCGACTGGCGCGAGTACTTCGGCTTTCCCGACCCCTACGAGAACCAGGCCGACGCCATCGAGTCGGCCATCCAGGCCGGCGAGGCAGACGGCTATCTCGCCATGGAGGGCCCCTGTGGCACCGGCAAGACGATGGCCGCACTGACCGCCGGCGCGGCGCTCGTCCGGGCGGGCGACTACGAGCGCGTGCTCGTCGTCACGCCGGTCAAACAGCAGCGTCAGCAGTTCGTCGAGGACCTCCGCACGATGAACGCCGGCCTCGACGACCCCCTGTGTGGCATCTCCCTGACCGGCAAACGCGACCTCTGTCCATACGGCCGCGAGGGGGTCTTCGGTGACACCGCCACCCACGACCGGTGTGAGGACCTCCGAGAGGCCACGGCCGGTCTCGTCGAGAGTGAGGGGGCCAGCGACGACCGGCCGGTTGCCGAGGCTGCGGTCGGCGGGGCCGACGAGGACGTCTGGTGGGACCCACAGCGGGGTGCGGACCTGGCGGCGGCGGCCCGCCCGGACGCGGCCGGTCAGCGGACCCTCGCCGAGGAGAGCCTCTCCACGGCGGGCGCGACCAGCCCCTACCGGCAGAGCCAGCCGACCGCGCCCGCCGACATGAGCGACGGCGAGGACGACGGCCCGCTGTACTGCGCCTTCGAGGCCGACTGGTACGCCCGCAACCGCGGCTCGCCGGTGGACTTTGGCGTCGGCGAGCAGGGCGTCGTGACCCCCGAGGAGTACCTCCCGGCCGCGACCGAGCGGGGAACCTGCCCTCACCGCGCGATGAGCGTCCTCTTGGAGTCCGCGGAGGTGGTCGTCGGCAACTACAACCACCTCTTCGACCCCGACTCGCGGCCGCTGTTGGCGAGTATCCTCGACTCGGACACCTTCGTGGTCGTCGACGAGGCCCACCGCCTGGAGGAGCGGGTCCGGGACCTGCTCTCGGACCGGGTCGGGCGCGCGACACTCCTCCGGGCGCGCAACGACTGTGCGAGCCTGCTCACCCGGGCCCGCGAGGGCGACGACCGCCGCCGCCAGGTTGCCGACCGGCTGGCCAGCCACGAGGTGGACCTCGACGCGGTCGAGCGCGCTCGTGACTTCTACGACGACGTTCTCGCCTGGCTGGACGACCGGGTGGCGGAGTATCTGGTCGACGAACACGGCCCGGGGTGGCGTGCCGACCCGGGGACCCTGCCCGACCGTGGCCAGGAGGTGCCGCTGCGGGACCCCGAAACTGCCGAGCGCGACGACCTGACGGCGTGGGCCGAAGCGGAGGGGTACACCGGCGCGGACTGGCGGACGCTCCCGGCGGTCGGCGCGGCCGTCGAGGACACCCTCTCGGAGTTGGGTGAGCGGTCGGCCGTCGCCGCCGGCGTCGGCGTCCTCATGACGCGGTGGTACGAGGCCGACCACGCCGCCAGCTTCCGAGAACTCGAACTGGAGTACGCCCCTGCCGACGAGCGGTCGGTGAGCGAGCCCTGGCAGGCCGCCTACACCGCCGGTCTGGTCCGCTTCGAGTGTATGCCTGGTGAGTCCCTGCGCGACATCTTCGACGAACTCGGCGGTGGGGTCCTGATGAGCGCGACGCTCGCGCCGCTCGATGTCTTCACCGAGGTGTCGGGGCTGGAGGCGCTCCGGACGGCGGGCCGGCCGGTCATCGAACGCAGCTACGGGCTCCCCTTTCCCGAGGCGAACCGCGCCTCCTGGCTGGTCGACGCGACGCCCTTTACCGCGCACAACCGCGGCGACCCCGCCGAGCAGGCCGACCCGAGGAGCTGGAACGGGACCCGTGACGAGTACGCCCACGTCCTCCGGACGCTCGCGCGCTCGCCGGGCAACGTCATGCTCGCGCTCCCGAACTACCGGGAGGCCCGCTGGGCCGGTGACTACCTCCGCGAGGCCGTCGACAAGCCCGTGCTGGTCGATGAGTCCTCCTCGAACGAGGCCACCGAACGGCTGAAACGGGAGTTTTTCGCCGGCGACGGGACGGTGTTGGTGACGAGCACCCGCGGAACACTGACAGAGGGGGTCGACTACGACGGCGACAAACTCGGGCTGTGTGCTGTGGTTGGTGTGCCACTCGTCAACATCGGGTCGCCACGGGTCCGGGCGGTCCGGCGGGCCTACGCCGATGCCTTCGGCGAGGACCAGGCCTTCGAGTACGCCCTCACGGTGCCGGCGGTCCGGCGCGCGCGCCAGGCCATCGGCCGGGTCATCCGTGGCACCGAGGAGCGGGGGGTCCGGGCGCTGGTGGGCCGCCGGTACGTCTCCGAGGCCCGTCACAGCGTCTTCGAGTACCTCTCGCCGGCCGAGCGCGCGGAGTTCGTCCGGATGACCCCCGATTTCCTCGCCGACAAGCTCGATGGGTTCTGGGGTGCTGACACGTAGCGCAAGGTGTTTACGTGTGCCGCCGAGTCGTGCAAAGAATGCCCACCTGTCAGAACTGCGGCGGCTTCGTCACCGAACGCTACGTCCGCGTGTTTGCGCCGGAGGGATACGAGCAAGACGGCCCACGGGTCTGTCCTAACTGCGAGGACAAGCTCCGGGACGGGGCCGAGGTCCGGGCAGCCCGTTCCTCACGGTCGTAACGGCGACCGTCGCACCGGCCGTCCCGCGCTCGTAAGGCACACAACGGCCCGCGGCAAAGGCCGGGTATGGACCTCGAAGTCGAGCCGGTCGAGGAGATCAACGGTTCCGTGCCCGCGGGCGTCGACGCCCCCGAGTACGTCCTCTACGGCGGCAAAGGTGGTGTCGGCAAGACCACGATGGCCGCAGCAACAGCGCTTGCAAGCGCCCGCGGCGGCACCCCGACGCTCGTCGTGTCGACGGACCCCGCACACTCCCTCTCGGACACGCTCGAGACTGACGTCCCCGCCGAACCCGGCCAGGTCCGTGAGGACCTCTACGCCGCGGAGATCGACCCCGAGGACGCCCTGGCGGAGGGGCCCTTTGGGAGTGAGGGTGACGGTGGAAACCCGCTCGCGGGACTGCTCGGCGGGGACGCCGCCAACCCGCTTGGCGGGTCGATGCCCGGCTCCGACGAGGCCGCAGCTATCCGGCTGCTGATGGAGTACCTCGACGACCCCCGATTCGAGCGCGTGGTCGTCGACACCGCCCCGACCGGGCACACGCTCCGGCTGCTCGAACTCCCCGAGATGCTCGACTCGATGGTCGGCCGGCTGGTCACCCTCCGCGAGCGGATGGGCGGGATGCTCGATGGGCTGCTCGGCGGCGACGACGGGGAGGAGGGTATCGACGGTCTCCGGGACTTTGCCGACCGGATCGAGGAGCTACGGGTGCTGTTGCGTGACCCCGCAAAGACCGACTTTCGTGTCGTGATGGTCCCCGAGGAGCTGAGCGTCCGCGAGTCGGAGCGGCTACTCGACCGGCTCGCGGAGTTCGGGGTCCCCGTCGGGACCGTCGTCGTCAACCGCGTCATGCAGGACCCCGCGGAGGTGACTGGCTTCGACGCCGACGCCAGCGACGCGCTGGTCGCGCCAAACCACACCGACTGTGAGTTCTGTGCCCGCCGGTGGGAGGTCCAGCAGGGCGCGCTGGCGGCCTCACAGGACCTCTTTCGTGCCTACGACGTCCGCCGGGTCCCGCTTCTGGCCGAGGAGGTCCGCGGCGAGGCGCTGCTTGATGTCGTGGCGGCCTGCCTGGACTAGGGCAGCCGGCTGACCAGCCCGTAGACGGTATCCCGGAGTTGGTGGGGGAGAAAGCGGGCGAGCAGTAGGACCCGGGCGGCCTGGCCGACGGGGTACCGTGGGTCGGGGTCGGCGACGCTCGCGGCGTCGTGGACGGTCGTGGCGACCGCGTCAGGCCCGACCGCGAACAGCGAGTCCGCGTCGACGGCCGCGCGGTCCTCGAAGAAGTCGTAGACCCACTCGTACTCCGGCCGGAACTCCGTCTGCTCGAGGCTCTCAGCTGCCCGCTCCTGGAAGCCGGTCTCGACGGGGCCGGGTTCGACCAGCACCACCTCGACCCCCAGCCCCTCGACCTCGGCGCGAAGGGCGTCACTCATCGCCTCGAGTGCGAACTTCGAGCCCGCGTAGGCGCCGTACCCCGGCGCCGAGACCCGGCCACTGACACTCGAGATGTTGATAATCGTCCCCTCACCCTGTTCGCGCATCGTCGGGAGGACCGCCCGGACCATCCGGTGGGGGCCGTAGACGTTGACGTCGTACTGCTCGTGGAGGCGGTCGGCTGGGATATCCTCCACGGGACCGTACTGGGCGTAGCCGGCGTTGTTGACCAGACAGTCCACCCGACCGGTCTCCTCGACCATCCGGTCGCGGACCCGCTCGACATCGGCAGGGGCAGTCACGTCGAGTTCGGCCGTCTCACAGCCCGCCTCCGCCAGGTCGGCGATGTCGGCCGGGTCGCGGCTGGTCGCGTAGACGGTCCAGCCTTCCTCGGCGAACAGCTCTGCGGTCGCGCGTCCGATCCCCGACGAACAGCCGGTGATCAGGGCCGTCTCCTCCATACGCGGTCCGACGGCGGCGGGACAGTTAACTGTCGGCGGTTGCGTGCCGGTGCCCTCCTCACCGCAGGTCGGCGGCGGCGGCGTCGGCCAGCCGGGTCGGCTCGGGTAGCTTGTAGCCCGCGGTGCACCCGAGGACGACATCGGCGGCTGTCGCCGCGCTCACCCGGTGACCGGGGCTGACGTAGACGGGGTTGATATGCCGGTTCGGCGAGTCGAACTGCCGGGTCTGGACCGCGTAGCCGATAACCGTCCCGTCGGGGGCGGTCACGTCGCCGTCGGCCTCGATTGCGACCCGCTCACCCGTCTCGAGGCCCTCGACCGACCGGCGAGGCTGCCCACAGAGGAGGCTCTTTGCGACGCCCACCGTCGGCACGTCGAGCGCAACGCCGACGTGGGTGGCGAGGCCGGCCTCCCGGAAGTGGACCCGACCGCTCCCGTCGACGAGTGTCACCGCCGGCTCGCCCGACAGCGCCCGTAACGCGGCGAGCACCGCCTCGCCCTCCCGGAAGGAGAGTAGCCCGGGGATGTAGGGGATGCCGGCCTCGCGGACGGCACTGGCCCGCTCGACGACCCGCTCGCCGCGGACGAGGACCGCCGCGCTCACGGCCGCCTCACTGTCACCGGTGCGGAAGGCCTGGTCGACCCCGGCGACAGGCGGGCCGCTGTGTGTGCCGAGGGCCTCGGGAGCCTCGAAATCGTCCGCGAAGACGGCTTCCTCCGCGAGTTCGTGCTGGAGCCGTTTCATCTCCGCACGCGAACGGCTCCTGCCCGGGCCGTCCGTGGTCGGCAGAAACCGGGGACAGGCAAGCTCCATCAGAAGGGGCCACGACCTCGGCCACCCGGCCCTCCGGGGCCGCCCGGCCCGCCAGGACCGCCGGGGCCACCAGGGCCACCGAACTCGAGTTGACGCGGGACCCTGACGCGGTCGCGGACCCGGTAGCCGTATGCCAGTCCGATGAGCAGTCCGAGGAGGTGGGCCACCTGGGCAACGCCGCCGGAGCCGACCCCGCCGCCGACGATAGCGAGGACGGTAATCGCGGTGTAGCCCGCCGTGAGCAGCCACAGCGGGACGGGGATGAGGAAGTACAGATAGACCCGCAGCCCCGGGTTGAAGACGGTCAACACGGCCATGACGGCGAGTGCTGCCCCGCTGGCGCCGAGGATGCCGGCCCCGCCGGCGTTGATCGCCTCGAAGATCGACCCGGGAATAGAGCCGATCTGGAGGATCTGGACGCCGACCTGCCCGAGGCCCGCGACCGCGCCGCTAGCGAGAAACAGGCCCGCAAAGGCCTTCGACCCGATGTAGTCCTCGACCAGCCGGCCGAAGAAGTAGACCACGATACTGTTGATCGCGATGTGGGCGAAGCCGCCGTGTGAGAAGACCGAGGTGACCCACGTCCAGACGTACTCCGGGTGGGCCGGCGAGAGGGTGAAAATGGCGCTGTAGAGGCGGTAGGCCTCGGGGTTGGCGTTGATCGTCACCCCGGAGAGCGGGTAGAGCCCGGTCGTGACCTGAAAGACGAGTTGGACGGCGAAGGTGACCCACATCACCCCCAGAAAGGCAAAGGTCATATTCCCACGGAGGTAGCCAAGCGGGCCGCCGACGCCGGTGTTGAGCCGGCCGCCGAGCAGGCCGTCGTCCGTCTCGGACACTACGGAGTCGTCAAAGCCCGAGTCGAAGACACCGTCACCGGGGTCATCCCACTCCGCCAGCCCGGGACAGCCGTGTGCCTCGGGCAGCCGGTGTTCGGCACAGAAGGTCCCGCCGCAGTGCCGACACTGGTACGGCATGCTCTCGCGCTTGCCGCATTCGTCGCAGTTCGACATCGACGGTGGTTATGGACGGACACCGCAAATGGGTTGTGCTTGTCCCCGCGCCCGGCGGACACCGGCGCCTGTGGCCCCGCTACCGGCGGTGTTCACTCGCCAAGCGCGGTCCGCGCTTCCTCGATAGCTGGGATGACAACCCAGAAGGTCAGCGCCCCGAGGACGCCGAACCAGAACAGGGCATCCTTCAGGGCAATGGCGATCTGACCGTACAGCTCCGCCTGCTCGGGGTTGGGCGCGGACAGCTGTGTCTCGAAGTCCGGCGTATTGTACCACCCGCCGAGGATCATCCAGCCGAGCATGGCGGTCACAAAGATGCCAAAGCCCTTGGCGAACTCATCAGCCATTGTCGGAGTCTTCGGCAGCGTCGTCTTTAGCCTTTCCCATCTCCGTGGTGCGAAACCGCGTGGAGAAGGCGTAGACGGCGGCCCCAAACACCAGCGACGACAGCCCCAGAATCCCCAGCACAGGGTCGATCTCGGAGAGTTCGGCGGTTGCCCTGTTGGTCGCCGAATCGAGCATGACGAAGCCCGCGAGCACGAACACGACCGCAAACAGCGTCGAAAAGACGGTGACTGTCTTGTACAGTCGGAGCGGGACGACGACGTCCTTGCCGTCGTCGGCACGGCGTGGACGGTCCACCGACGCGTCAGACCCCTCCGCGTCGGTGTCCTCGGCCATCTACTTCGGCGGCCTGAGCCGGTAGTACCGCCGGTTCAGGTCGAACATGTACCCTTCCCGCATCGACTTCAGCACGGAGTAGGCGATGCAGGCCGCGAGCACCGGCAGCAGGAACGCCAGGTCGAACTGCAGGGTCGGCTCCATCGGGATCAGGTTGTTCACCGAGTAGGCGGAGATGGTGAACGCGAAGACGACGCCGCCAAAGCCGACACCAGCCCAGAAGGGCTGTTCGACGGGGCGACGAGCCGCCCCCTTGTTCAGGAAGGGGACGATGGCGACGGCACCGACGACGACCAGGTTCGCGAGCACGCCGAACGTGCGGTCGGCCATCAGCTTCTGTCCGCCCAGCAGGCTCAGTTCGGGGTTCAGCGGCGCCAGCTTGAGCAGGCCAAACGACCAGTAGAGATACCAGTCCGGCAGGATGATCGCGGGTGTCGACCCGGAGTTTGCCGGCGGCCCGATGTGTGGCGGTAGTGTCGCCGAGAGCAGGATGATCATCCCCACGAAGAAGCTCGTGATCGCCAGGTTACGGATCATCTCGTGGGGCCAGGCCGGAAAGCCCAGAACGTCGCGCTCGACGTAACTGGACTCCTGGCGCAGGTCCTGGTCCTCCCGGCGGGCCCGCTCGAAGTACTCGTAGGTCAGCCGTGAGAGCCCCTGCGAGCGCTGTTTGCGCTCGCTCCAGGCTGGTGTCTCGTCGTCGGGCGGGACGATCCCCGGTCCAGCGCCGTCGGTGGCCGTCTCCTCGCCGCCGTCAGAGCGAAGCTCTGAGGGGGTCCCGCTCGCCTCGCCCGCGGGACCGCCGTCTGCCGCGACGTCCTCGGTCGGTTCCTCCGCGTCGGTGGTGTCGGTGTCCTCGGTCATTGTGTTAGTGCGGTTCCGCGATGCCCTGCATCCAGACGATACCGATGTGGACCGCGATCAGCGTCGTCACGACGAACGGTAACAGGAACACGTGCAACAGGTACATCCGCTGCAGCGTGGCCTGGGTTAGCGTGAAGCCGCCAAACAGTAGCTGGGCGACCCACTCACCGATGAGCGGGATCGACAGCGACATCTCGACGCCGATCTGGCCGGCCCAGAAGGCGAGTTGGTCCCACGGGAGCAGGTAGCCGGTGTACCCGAAGACCATCGTCAGCGAGATGAGCACGATGCCGATGATCCAGTTGAGCTCGCGGGGCTCCTTGTACGCGCCGGTAAAGTAGACCCGCAGCATGTGCAGGAAGACCGCGGCGACCATCACCTGGGCCGACCACCGGTGCAGACTCCGGAGGAAAAAGCCCATGTTCAGGTCCGTCATGATGAGTGAGATCTGCTGGTAGGCGACTGACGGGGTTCCGTCAGCCGCCGCGGCGGCAGGCGCGTAGTAGAAGCCAAGCAGCGCTCCGGAGATGGCGGCTACGATGTACGCGATGGTGGAAAACGACCCTAACGCGTACAGGGGGTACCAGTACCAGAATTTGTTGTCAAGGTTGTACTGTTCTGTGTGACTCTTTGGCATCTGCATGTTGACCTTGTAGTACAGGTCCTCGAGCAACTCGAGGTAGTCAACGATGCGTAGCCGCTTGTCGAACCACACCAGGACCGACAGGTAGATCGACTCCACCGGCGTCAGGTCCCGCTCTTTCATCCAGGCTTTGTGGTCGTGGTCGTCTTTGCGTTCGAGACTCATCGTATCACTGTAGGGGACGCGGCAGGGCGATAAACTGTTTTTTCACCGGGCTGTACGGGTTGTATATCGACTGGTGGCACTGGCAGTACACCTGGTCTCCGCCGCCGTATTCCTCGCTTCCGGGGTTGTTTTTGAACCCCGGCGTACAGCAGAAGTGGGTGCACTTGTTGAGCCAGGCCATAAACCCGTTCTCGGTCGCGGCGCTAATAAATGACCGGACATTCCCCGGCAGGTCCCCGTACTGCCCCTCGCCGTTTGCCATCTTCTCGACCTCCACGCTCCGGAGGACCTGTATGGGCATACCACGGCCCTCCTCGGGGGTTCGCCAGGTCCCCGAGGCGGGCTTTCCCAGCCCGTCCTGGCCGATCCCGTTGCCCCACTCCTCGTAGTCCTCGAACATGTCGACGGTGAGGGGCTCGCCGCGGTCGACGTCCTCCATCCAGTCGTAGCCACCGCCCGCGAGAAAGGAGTTGTTCGCCTCGGTCGTCGGCTGTGTGCTCGCGTACTGCTGAACCCCGCAGTACTGGAACCACGCCGAGCTGTAGGTGACACCGCCGACATCCTGCTCGGCAACCGTGACTGTGCGGCCACCCTCCTGTCGCTCGGAGACCTCCGGCCAGAGCCCCTTCAATTCGCCGCCGTCGATCTCGACGGGGATGACCGGCATCCCACGAGGCGCGGGGCCTGCGGTGTTCTCGATGGCGATGAACTCCGTCGCACCACCTCCGGCCCCGCCGGGTGAGGTTGCGAAGTTGACGGTCGCGGCGGTTCCGGCGGCGACGCCCGACAGCGCCGCGCTGCCGACAACGCCTTTCACGAAGCGTCGCCGGCCGGACTCCGTCGGGTATTTGTCTTCGTTTTCTGGCATATCAGCGTTTGTAGTAGGGGTAGACGGCGCGTTTGATGCTGTCACCGAGACCGTCGGTGAGTGACTCGCCGTCGACGTCGTCCTCGCGGATGTACAGGTCCTCCCACTTCCGGCGGCGCTTCTTGACGATCATCACGTCGGGGAGGAACTCCTTACGGTACAGCAGCATGATGAACGCGAGGTTGATGAAGATTGCCGCAAGCACCGTTCCGAGGAAGATGTTGCCGACCGCGCCGGTCTGCTGGGGCAGCCCCCAGCCGTTGATCAGGCCGAAGGTGAACAGGCCGACCAACACGATCTCCACGAGCGTCAGCATGACGATTGCGACTGCCGCGGCGGTGCTCTCGCGGGGCGGTTCGTACCGATGGATGTCGCCGTACGTGCTTCCTTCTGATGGCATACTAGTTCCCTCCCTTGCTGTGTGAGGATTCGCCGTACTTCAGCAGATAGAAGGTAAAGACCAGCGACGAGAGAATGGCGAGGATCGTCGCCAACCCGACGAAGTGGGCCTGAAACGGGACGCCCATGTGTTCGGGGTTGAGCGGCTCCTGGCCGCCACCGCCGCCGGCGGTGGGGTAGTCGGAGCCGACGACGACGGCGCCTTTCATGCCGAGCCCGCGGTGTGGGGTGCAGTAGTAGTTGTAGACGCCGTCTTCGTCGAAGGTGTGTTCGAAGTTGACGCCGGCCTCGGCGAGGAGGTCGCTCTCGAAGTCGCCGTCCTGGTGGACGACGTTGTGCTCGCCGTTGCCGGTCCACTCGAAGGCGACGGTGGCGCCGTTGTCGACGTGGACGGCGGCGGGGCCGTAGCCGTAGGAGCCGCCGTTTGCCTCGACACCGACTTCGACGGTGACCTCGTCGCTCCCACGCATGTCCTCGACGCTGTCGAAGTTGC
>JAQCNN010000022.1 GCA_028275005.1 Salinirussus sp. | reverse complement strand
TGTACCAGTAGCCGTTCTCCCAGCCGAGCCGGTCGGTCTCGGGGTCGGGGCGAGGCTGGTCGGCCATCGTCGTCCCGTTTTCGGCTGTGTCGCCGGGTTCTGCCTCCGTCACCGTCGCGTTGCCGGGGCCGTCCGGGCCCGCTGTCGGTGAACAACACCGCCAATCTCACCGCCGAACAGCGCGAGGCTGTCATCGCCCGGTCGATGGCCCGCGTCGAGCGGGTCCGGAATCTGGAGTTCAACAGCACCGTCGAGGTGAGCATCCGCAGTCGCGCGAACGCAAGTCTCGGCGGCGGGGACCGTGACCCCGCCCTCCGGGAGTTCGACAACGCAAAGTTCGAGGCGGCGTTTTTCATCGGCGAGGAGGAGGACTCGCTGTCGGTCCAACAGGAGAGCCGTAACCAGACCGTCGCCGGCTACTACGACCCCGAGAGCGAGTCGATCGTGATAGTCAGCGACGCCGCAACCCCGACCCTCGACGGCGAGGGGACCCTCTCACACGAGCTCACCCACGCCGTCCAGGACCAGCGGCTGAACCTCTCGGTCCAGCGCCGTGCCGAGACACGGGACGGCTACAACGGGGTCCTCGGGCTGATCGAGGGGGAGGCAAACGCCGTCCAGCAGGCCTACACCGCCAGATGCGGTGCGGAGTGGCGCTGTCTCAGCCCGCCTGACTCCGGCGGGGACGGCGGCGACCCGAGCCCGCCGCCGAACTGGGGGACGTATTTCCTCGAGTTCTTCCCGTACAGTGACGGGCCGGACTTTATCGCCTCGCTCCGTGAGGGTGACGACTGGTCCCGGGTCAGCGCCGCCTACGACGACCCACCACGCAGCGCCCAGGTGGTCATCGAGCCCGACGAGTACGGGAGCTTCGAGGCCGAAACCGTCGCGTTGGCGGACCGCACGGGTGAGCGCTGGGAACGGGTCCGCCCGCCGGACCGGCCGGACTACGGGACCCTCGGCCGGTCGGGGCTGGGCGCGATGTTCGCCCGGACGATATACGACGACTCAAACAGCACGTCGCTGGTCGCCGGCCAGGAGTGGCTCAACCTCGACGGAACCGAGGTCAACACCACCGACCCGCTGAACTACGACCTGGCGGTCACCCGCGGGTGGACCGGTGACCGACTCCACGTCTACCGTAACGGCGACGAACTGGGCTACGTCTGGCGGATCGCCTGGGAGTCGCCGGCCGACGCCGAACGCTTTGCCGACGCCTACCGTGCGCTGTTGTCCTACTGGGGCGGGGACCGCGTCGCCGAGGGGGTCTGGGTTATCGATGACGGCCCCTTCGCCGACGCCTTCCGGGTGACCGTCGACGGGTCGGAGGTGACCGTCACGAACGCACCCACACGGGCCGAGCTCGGCGGGGTGCGAGCCCCGTGAGGCGCGCGGCGGTTCTCGGCGTCCTGGCGGTCACGACCCTCGCAACCCTCGCGGGCTGTGGGGCGCTGAGCCCGGCAGACAACGGCGAACTCGGCGTCGAGAACGGCTACAGTTACGACGACGACCTCTCGGTCACCCCCGACGACGGCCTCAACGAGACGGAACTCGAGGCGGTGAAGAGCCGGTCGATGGCCCGGCTCGAACGGCTCCGCGGGCTGGAGTTCACCGACGACGTCCCGGTTCGCGTGATCACGCGCGAGCAGTACCGCGCGAACGCGACCTCGACCCCAAACCGGACCCACCAGCTGTGGAACAACCAGGTCTGGGAGGGGCTGTTCCTGGTCGGGGAGGACCGGAACGTCTCGGCGGTCTTCGATGACCTCCGCGGGAGCACGGTCCAGGGCTACTACTCGCCGGGCACCGACGAGATCGTGATCGTCAGTGACGCGGCGACCCCGCGGCTCAGCCGTGGGACACTCGTTCACGAACTCGTCCACGCCCTCCAGGACCAGCAGTTCGGGCTGAACGGGTCGATGGACACCCAGGACGGTCAGCTTGCCCACAGCGGTGTCGTCGAGGGGGAGGCGAATCTCCTGACCGCCCGCTACGGGGGGCAGTGTGAGGCGGAGTGGTCCTGCGTCACCGTCCCCGGGGGCGACGGTGGTGGCGGGGGCCTCTCGAACCCTGGCGTGTTTGCCGTGATCTACCAGCCCTACGCCACCGGGCCGGGCTTCGTCGCCGCCCTCGAACAGCGTGGGGGCTGGGATGCTGTCGACGACGCCCACGCGGAGTACCCAGCGAGCAGCGAGCAGGTCATCCACCCCGAGCGCTACCCCGACGACGAGCCCGTCGACGTCACGGTCCCGGACCGCTCTACGGCGGCGTGGGACCGCTTTGACCACGACCCGGTCGCCGACACCGTCGGTGAGGCCTCCGTCTACGCGATGCTGCTCGACAACAACGTCGGGGAGACACCGCCCTCCCGGTACAGCTACAGCCACCCCGCGGCCGACGGCTGGGCCGGTGACGCCTTCGTCCCCTACCGCTCGGCCGGGGGGTACGGCTACGTCTGGGAGACCGCTTGGGCGGACGCCGGCGAGGCCCGGGAGTTCCACGAGGCCTACCGCGAACTGCTGGAACAGCACGGCGCGGTGTCCCGCGGTGACGGGGTCTGGGTCGTCGAGGAGGGCTCCTTCGCCGACGCCTTCCGGGTCACCCGCGACGGGAGCCGCGTCCGAGTGGTCAACGCCCCGACCGTCGGGGACCTCGACGGCGTCCACGCCAGGTGAGTGGCGGGCTCCGCCCGACCCGCCGGCGGTCGGCCAAAGAGCAAGCCGTTTCAACCGGGCCCGAGTAGGGCTGGCATGGAGTTCGACATCGTGAGCCCGGAGGCGATAGCGGACGGGCGAGCGACGGACGCGTACTTCGACCGGACGGTCGAGACGCTTTCCCACGCCGACCGGAACCCGCAGGTCGTCGCGGAGGTGACCGCAGACCAGTTCCCCACCGGTGAGTGGCACCTGCTGGCGGGGCTGAAGGACGCCGCCGCGCTGCTCGAGGGGCGCGCTGTCGACGTCTCCGCGCTCCGGGAGGGGCGACTGTTCGACGGCGGGCCGGTCCTCCGGGTCGAGGGCCCCTATCTCGAGTGCTGCCGGCTGGAGACCGCGTTACTCGGCTTTCTCTCTCACGCCACCGGCGTCGCGACGAAGGCCCTGCGCGCCAGACGGGCAGCACCGGACTCGACGGTGCTGAGCTTCGGGACCCGTCACGTCCACCCCTCAATCGCGGCGATGGTCGAACGGGCGGCGCTGGTTGCCGGGCTCGACGGGGTCTCGAACGTCGCGGCCGGCGAGGTGCTCGGTCACGAGGCCGGCGGGACGATGCCACACGCACTGATTATCTGTTTCGGCCGGGGTAACCAGGAGGCCGCCTGGCAGGCCTTCGACGAGGCTGTCGCCGAGGACGTCCCCCGGGTGGCGCTCTGTGACACCTACGACGACGAGGTGGAGGAGGTCCTACGGGCGGTTGAGGCCGTCGAGGACCTGGAGAGCGTCCGGATCGACACGACCGGCTCGCGCCGCGGGGAGTTCAAACACATCCTCCGGGAGCTCCGCTGGAAGCTCGAGACCCGCGAGACGGAGCTCGACATCTTCGCCAGCGGTGGGCTCACCGCCGAGACGCTGCGGGAGCTGCGGGACGTGGCCGACGGGTTCGGCGTCGGCAGCTACGTCAGCAACGCCGACCCGCTTGACTTCGCGCTCGACATCATCGAGGTGGACGGCGAGCCGGCCGCAAAGCGGGGCAAACTCGACGGGACAAAACAGGTCTACCGGACGCCCGACGGCGGCCACCACGTCGGGTTAGCCGACCGTCCAGGGCCGGCCAACGGGGAGCCCCTGCTGGAGCCGCTCATTCAGGACGGCCGGGTCGTCCGGGAGTTTGGCATCGACGCCGCGAGCGAGCGGGCGCTCGCTGACGCCGCACGGGTCGGATTCGGCGACGGAAAGTAACCGTTTTTTATCCGGGGTGGCCACCTCATCGTATGCAACGACGCGCCGCGGCGGTCTACTTCGTGCTCTTTGTCCTCATCGGGGCGGGTGCGCTCGGGTTCGTTCAGGTCGGGATGAGCGAGCCTACGGTCCAGTTCCCGGACGTCCCGGAGCACGCACCAAACGACACGATCACCGTCGACGAACGGACGTACACTGTCGCGAACGTCACCGTCGTGACGGCCGACGGGGGTGACCACGGCGGTGAGGGCGGCGAGACGGTCCGTGGCAACCTCGTCTGGACCAACGACTCCGCGCGCTCGACAGCAACACTCGAGGACGGCGCGACGACGACCTACCGGGGGACGGAGTACAACGTCGGCCTCGACAACGAGACCGGGCAGGTCACGCTGACAGCGGTCCAGAACGTCTCGGCGCTCATTGCGACCGACCCGGCCGTCGAGGACACCCGGCTCGTCCAGAACGGCACGGCATACGTCCGCTACGTCGAGAACGGCTCGCTTCAGCTCCTGTCGACGTATCTGCCCGACCCCGACCGGGTGAGCTTCGGCGTCGGCGACGACTACCGGTACCCCACAGACTCCGGGAACGTCACCACGACCGTGTCGTCGGTGACCGCCGACACGGCGACGCTGTCCTGGACCACCAGCGTCACCAACCGGGTGCCCCTCGAGGAGGGCGCGAACGTGACGCTGAACGGCCAGCAACACTTCGTCCACTTCCCCGACGAGGAGCACGTCCAGGTCCTCCCCAACGACGAGCACTACGGCAGCTATCAGAGCCAGCTCACGGAGATTGACTACTTCGCGGAGCGGCGCAACGGTGTCTGGGGTATCGTGATCCTCAGCTTCCTGGCGGGGCTTGTCCTGCTCGGGACGGCGTACATGCCGGTGAAGTAGTCAGGACGCACCCAGCCCTACACCGTAGCTCAGCAGCGCCAGCCCGAGCCCGAGCCCAACGCCGAGGGCGACCCCGAGAAGCTGCAGGAGGGTGACGACTGCGCCGCCGGAGGCCCACGGTGCACCGAGCAGTGTCCCCAACGAACCGAGCACCAGGACGACCCCGACGACGACCCCGAGTGGCTCCAGCCTGTCCTCGACGTTCATCATGCACAGCCGCTCGTGGCACGCGAACCTAAGTGGTGCGGTTCCGCCCCCTGTCGGGCTAACTCGACCCACTCCTCGCAGCCGCTCGTGGTCTAGTTCAAACCTCTCAGTGACGTGTCTGGTCGCTCACGTCCGTTCGCGACACAGAACACGGGCCGAGAGGGATTTGAACCCCCGACCATCTGGTTAAAAGCCAGACGCTCTCCCATACTGAGCTATCGGCCCGCAAACAACAGTTAGGCTGTTTGTGGCTAAGTCCTTACGATCAACCGTCCTCGAGCCAGCCCTCAAGTGCCTCGTCGACGAGTTCGCCCGGCGTGCTGTCGTCGAGTGAGGCCTGCCGGCGGAGCTTACAGTAGATCTCCGGGGAGAGCCGAAGGTCGAGTTCCCCGGGTGTGGCCCCCGCGTCGCTGAGTGCTGTCTCGATACTGACCCCGTCGCCGACGGTGCTCGCTACCGAGCGGACCTGCCGGACGGTCATGTCGTGGTCGAGCACCGCCCACGCGAGGTGGAGTCGGTCGCTCCCGGAGAGGCGGGCGATGTGTTTCGCCGCGGTCGGGGCGACCTCCCCGCGGGCGACGTGACGGCGGATCGCCTGTGGGAGGTCGTGGACCCGCGACCACTTCCGGATGAAGGAGACGGTGATGCCCTCGCCGGCACGGGCGGCCGCGGCCTTGTAGGAGCCTTCCCCGCGAACGAGTGCGGCACACGCCGCGGCCCCACGCAACATCACGACGTTGTCGTCGGCCCCGGGCTCGTTGTTCGCGAACGCGCGAACCGTCCCCGCCGCGAGCGCGAGGCTCTCGGGGTCGTCGGGGTCGAACTCGACGGCCTGTTCGGCGTGCTCGCCGGTCAGTGACGGGTCGCCACGGATCACCGGGGCGCCGACCGGCGACTCACGGTCCGTCGGAATGGCCTCCTCGGAGCCTTCACCACTCATCAATTCACCATAGCGGGCTCATCACCAAAACTCCCCTGTCGGCTCAGTCGTCGTCCTCGGACTCCCGGCGCTCCGAGAGATGCTCCCAGACCTCCGCACAGCCACACCCGTCGTCGATATCCTCTAAGTGGTCCTCGTCCCGCGCCTCCTCCTCGGTATCAGATGTTGTTGTCATTGAGTCAGTCATGCCATCGACGGACCTTCCGGGTCAGTCATCTCACCAATACAGTCGGTCCCACATAAGGCTCGTCGCACATGTAAACGCTACCAGCACTTCGGTATACCGGCAACCGCGGCCGCTACCGCTGACGCCAGCCGCCAGCCCCGTCACTTCCCGGACGGCGGCCGAGATACGGGGCTGACAGGTCGTGAGTCACCGCCAGTTGCCGCCCGCCCCGTCCACGCGCGGGCGGCTCTTTGCGGATAAAGCGGAAACCGTGTCCGCTTTTGACGGCCCATCTCAGGCCCTAAGCGCGACACCGAGATACAGCATGACGACGACCCCGGCCATCGTCCCGAGGGTTGCGACCCGCTCGTTGCCCCGGCGGTGGGTCTCGGGGATGGTCTCGTCACTGACGACAGACAGCATCGCGCCGGTGACAAACGCTATTACGTGGGGGTGCACAGGCGAGACGAGTGTCACCGTGAGGGCGCCGAGGACGGCAAGGGGGATCTCGGCGACACCGGCCTGGACCCCCGCGGCCGCGGCGTAGAGGCGCCGGTCCAGGCCGGCGCTGACCGCGGTGATCGATACCGCGAGCATCTCGGGCATGCTGTGTAGGGTGGTCACGAGGACGAACAGGACCACGGAGGCCAGCCGGGTGTCGTCGACCGGCACCGACCCGGCGGTGTCGGCGGCGTCGGCGCGGTTGAAAAAGCGTAGCCCGAGCAACACGCCAGCCAGCACCGGCACGGGCCGAAATAGCCCGGTCGCCGCGATACCGGGGACGACACCCTCTGTCAACTCGTCCTGGGGAGAATGAGGCCAGTGGAGCTGGCAACGAGCGTGACGCCGGGAGCAAAGCCAAGCGCCCGCCGACGAGCCCGTGGACCAGCGGGTTCGTCCCGAAGACGTCGACGAAGGTGTCGACGACCCTCCCCGGCGAGCACCCCGGGTCGACAGTTAGCCCCCCGGACGCGTGTGGACGCCGCCTCGCGGACCCGTTCGCGCCCCTCGGTGGAGTCGACCAGCCCCTCGGGGTCACTGACGGTCGCGCCGGCGACGTCTCCGGCCGGATTGAGGGCGGCCACAGCGTCGCCGAGTGAACGGGCCCCACACCCACCCCATCGGGGCGAACAGCGCGTCGCTCGAGGGTGAGCACGCCTTCTCCGGCAACAATAGCCGCATCCTGTGACAGGCTTCGGAGTCACGAACCCGACAGACTCAGGTGCTGGAGTGACCTATCGTGGTTGTGACCACCGACGTCCACCAGCTCGACGACGGGGCCTGGGTCAGCGTCAACGACTCCCGGGAGGTCAACGTCAGCGACCTGTGGCTGCTCGCCGAACACGACCTCTGTGGGTGTGAGGTGGCCGACTTCCTGGCCGAGGGCGTCGTTGAGGTGGGTGTCGAGCCCGCCGGCCCGGCGGTACAGTCCCGGTTTGCCGGCCGGTGTATCCGGTGCGGGGCCGAGGGCGTCACCGGCTGGCTGACCGTCGGCCGGGTGGTCGACCCTGCCGACGGGGGCTTTCGCGGGGTCGACCACGAGAGTATCCACCTCGTCGACGGGTAGGACACCCCCGTGCTGGGGCTCCGTCATAACAGCAAATAGCCCCGCTATCGGCGAGCAGGGGGTAGTCTGGCGGGTGACAGGGGAAGTAAGTAGCTGGAGGAGTAGCTAGTGGTATGCCGAGCAAAGTCGAGAACTGGAAGTCGGAGGTGTACGGCGCGGAGATCCGCGAACACCTCATGCGGTTTGCGGAGGAGGGCTGGGACGCGATCCCGGACGAGGAACACGACGCCTGGTTCGAGCGGTTCAAGTGGTGGGGGCTGTACCACCAGCGGTCGGGCCAGGAGTCCTTTTTCATGATGCGGATCGGAACGCCAAACGGCGTGCTAAAGCCCGGGCAACTCCGAGTTGTCGGCGAGATCGCAGACGAGTACGCCCGTGGCCCCGCCCAGAACCCCGAGTTCGGTAACGCCTACTGTGACTGGACCACCCGCCAGTCGATCCAGCTCCACTGGATCAAGCTGGAGGATGTCCCCGAGGTCTTCGAGAAGCTCGAAGCCAACGGCCTGAGCACACAGCAGGCCTGTGGTGACTCCTGGCGCAACATCGTCGGCTGCCCGGTCGCCGGCAAGGACACCCACGAGCATATCGAGGCCTGGTCGGTCGCGGAGAACCTCAACGAGACGTTCAAAGGTGACGAGGACCACACCAATCTCCCCCGGAAGTGGAAGGTGTCGGTGACGGGCTGTGACCAGGGCTGTGGCCAGGGCGACATCAACGACCTCGCCTTCGAACCCGCCGAGAAGGACGGCGAACTCGGCTTCAACGTCCGGGTCGGCGGCGGTCTCGCCCGCAAGGAAGCCCGCTTCGCCCGCGGTATCGACGTCTGGGTCCCTCGCGAGCAGGTGCCCGACGTCGCCGGCGGGATGTCCGCACTCTTCCGGGAGTACGGCGACCGTGACAACCGGTTCAACGCCCGGATCAAGTTCCTGATGGACGAGTGGGGCCCCGAGAAGATGCGCCGGGTCCTCCAGGAGGAGTTCGTCGACTTCGAGCTTCCGAGGGCGGGCGAGGACATGCGCGAGCAGTACACGTACAACGCCGGCGACGGCCAGCACGGTGACCACGTCGGGGTTCACGAGCAGAACGACGGCAACTACTACGTCGGGCTGAACGTCCTCGTGGGTCGAATGGGTGTCGACGGCGTGCTCGAACTCGCGGACCTGGCAGAGGAGTACGGCTCCGGCGAGGCCCGCCTGACACAGCGCCAGAACATCATCGTGACGGACATCCCCGAGGAGAACCTGGACCCGCTGCTCGACCACGACCTCTTCGAGCACTACTCCCCGGACCCCCACCCGTTCATGCGCGGCTCGATTGCCTGTACGGGGACGGAGTTCTGCTCGCTGTCGATCGTCGAGACGAAAAACCGGCAGGTCCGCTACGCCCGCTGGCTGAAGGAGAACGTCGACCTGCCCGCGGACATCGAGGACTTCCACATCCACCTCTCGGGCTGTACGGCCTCCTGTGCCCAGCCACAGATCGCCGACATCTCCCTGCGGGGGATGAAGACCCGAAAGGACGGCGAGCCGGTCGAGGCCCTGGACATCGGCCTGGGCGGCGGGCTGGGGGAGAACCCCCGGTTTGCCGACTGGGTCGAAATGCGTGTGGCCGCCGACGAGGTGCCCGGCGCCATCGCGAACCTGGTCGAGAACTTCGAGGCCGAGCGCGCCGAGGACGAGTCCTTCCGGGACTTCGTCGAGGCCCGCGACGAGGAGACCCTCGCGGCACTCGTCGAGCCCGAGGAGACCGACTACGACGACCCGTACATGCACAACACGAAGCAGACCTGGTACCCCTACGCCGAGGGCGACGACAGCCTCGACGCCTCGCCGGCCCCGACCGACGGCTCCGGCGACCCGCTGCCGTCTGACGACTAGACTACCACCTTTTTCCGCTCGGGTTCGCCTGCGGCGAACCACTCTCTGCTCACGGCGGCGAAGCCGCCGTTCGCACGGCACGAGGGAGCTCCGCTCCCTCGCTGGCGGCAAAAACGTGGGCGAAAAAGACCTCGCCGCTCGACCGCCGCGCGGTCTCGCGGCGAGTGAACCGCCTCGTGCCTGCGGGCGCGAGGCGGATGCTCGTCCGCGCCGCACCCGCCCGCGCCCGCTACTGGCTTGCTGCCCCGCGAAACGACAATTCAAGGCCGGCGAGCGCCAGACACGGGTATGGTAGACCGTATCCTGCGGGTGAACGCCTACACCACCTTCGACCTGCTCGACGGGCGCGTCGAGGGCCACGGCTTCGAGGAGGAGGCAATGGCTGTCCTGAAC
>JAQCNN010000010.1 GCA_028275005.1 Salinirussus sp. | reverse complement strand
CTGTCCGGCCCCTTCCGGACCAGGTCACCGACCGTCACGAGCAGGTCGTCCGTGCCCAGTGAGAGGGCCTCGAGCAGCGTCTCGAAGGTCTTCCGGCAGCCGTGAACGTCCCCCACGACGTAGATATCGTCGTAGTTGTTGGCGTCGATGCGCCGGTGGCGTCCAGGGAGTGCGGCGTCGAGTGGTGTATCCGTCATTGGTGCATCCGCCTGACGGCGATAGTGTACATCGGGCGCTGTCGGTAAATACGATTTATATGTGCCGGCGGGAGTGGTATATACTACTACGTTCGGTTACTCCACGAGGACGCCGTTGACCTGTCCGTCCTGGCCGGGCCGGGAGGTAACACGGGCACGCCCTACGTCTGTCTCGACGACTGCGCCCTTTGTGACGATGTTTCGACGGGCATAATTGGGGTTTGCGGGGTTCTCGGCGACGCTCTCGATCGTCGTGGCGACGGTGCCGTCGTCGGTGGCGACCGTTGCGGTGTCGGTCTGCATGGCCCGGACCTTCTCCGTCCCGCCGCGTGTCTCGACGGTCTTCAGCCGCCGTTCGCCGACGGTCGTCTCCGTCGGCTCCGAGCCCAGCTGGTGTTTCCTGCGGTCGCTGCTGGGTCGGCGCCGGCCGCCGGTCCGCGTGCGCGTCGAACGTGCGTGGTCTTTCATGCTCCATTCAAGTGTCAGGGCGCACTTCAACCCCTCGTCTCGCCTCGACCCGTGGCGGTCACCTGGCCCTCGACAGCTTTAGGAGGCGCCGGCCCGGTCGTTCCGGCGATGAGTCTCCGGCGGACCGTGGCCGCACCTTTCCGCCAGCGCGGGGTCGACCAGCTCCGGGAGAGCGAGTTCGTCGTTGCCCTGTCGCTGGACCGGGACTGGTTCTCCCCCGACCAGGCACAGCGGCTGGTCGACGCCGCCGTCACCGAGGGGCTGCTCGAACGTGACGACGAGGCTGTCACCGTCACCTTCGACACCGGGGGTGTGACCGTGCCCGACGGGTTCGTCCCCGACGAGTCCGTCATCCAGCAACGCTCGGTCTTCGAGCGGGTCCTCGGGGCACTCCTCGACGCGGGCGTCGAGAAACAGGATGCCGTCGCCGGGATCAACCAGCTCCAGGCCGAGCTCGACATCGCCGTCGAGGCCGCTGCGTTGCTCTACGCCCGCCGACAGGGTGTCGCGGCCGAACGGCTGGCCGACCGCGCCCGGGAGGAGCTCTGATGGTCGAGGACCGCGTCACCGACGGTAAACGGGTCGCCCAGCTACTGGCCTCGGAGCTGACCGGCCTGGAGACCGGCCCGCTTGACCTCGTCGACGTGACTGACGCCGACCCCGCCGCCGAGCCCAGCCCCGCGGGAACGGTCGCGTACCGCGTGACCGCCGCCGGAGCGCCGGTCGGGACAGTCGTGATGTACCCCGAACGGGCCGTCGTCGACCTCGGCGACGACGAGCTTGTCGTGGACAGCGGCGCGGCAGTAAAGCAAGTCGTCGACGCCGTTCGAGAGCGGCTCAGAGGCGCCGTTGACGGCTGAGGACGTCCCGGACGTCCTCGACGAGTGTCCCGTGGACGACGGTGGCGTCGGCCGCCGGGTCCGGCGTCTCCTCCGTGGTACCGAGCACCTGCACCGCGAGCATCCGCGCCTGCTTTGCGCCGCGGATGTCGGCGGTCGGGTTGTCACCGATGTAGACGGTCTCCTCCGGCGGGACGCCGAGCCGGTCAGTCAGTGCGGCGAAGGCCCGCGGGTCGGGCTTTCCGGCCGGCAGTTCCCCGGTCACGACGACGGTGTCGAAGAGGTCGGTCCAGCCGAGTCGCTCGAGTTTGCTTCGCTGGGCACGGCTCGGCCCGTCGGTCAGGAGGCCAACGCAGTACCGCTCACGCAGCCCCGCAAGCAGGTCCGGCACGCCGGGAACGGGGGCCAGGGCCTCGTTGATCGCGTCCCGGTAGGCCCGGCTGGCAGCCTCGGCGTTGCCGCCGTCCAGGATGGCATTGAAGATGGGGGCCCGTGTCTCGCTGGCCAAGTCCGCGCCGTGGGCGTCGAGATACTCCTGGCGGGTGATGTCACGGACCCCGGCGGCGTCGGTCGCCTCGTCGAGCAGGGTCTGTCGGTCCCGGTCGGTCGCCACCAGCGTGTCGTCGAGGTCGAAGGCCACCGCATGGACCGCCATCGCCCGTCTGTTGTGGCGCCCGAGGCATGAGTGTTGGTGACCGTTCGGCGTGCCGGGACCCGACAGTTTTCACCCCCGCCGCGCCTGACGAGGGTATGGACACTGACAGCCCCTTCTTCGACCGCCTGGCCGAACGGACCGAGGCGGTCGACAGCGTCGTCTCGGTCGGCCTCGACCCCGACCCGGACCGGCTCCCCCCTGCCGTGGCGGACGCGGACCTGCCACGCTGGGCGTTCAACCGCCGGGTCATCGACGCGACCCACGAACACGCCGCCTGTTTCAAGCCAAACGCCGCCTTCTACGAGGACCCCGACGGCTGGCGGGCACTCGAGGAGACCGTCGCCTACGCCCACGGCAAGGACGTCCCGGTCCTGCTCGACGCAAAGCGCGGGGATATCGGCAACACCGCACGGCGGTACGCCTCACTCCTCGAGACGGTCGACGCCATCACCGTCAACCCCTATCTGGGGCGGGATGCCATAGAGCCCTTTCTGGCCCGCGAGACGAAGGGCGTGTTCGTGCTCTGTCGGACCTCGAACCCGGGCGGCGCGGACCTACAGGACCTCGAACTGGCCTCCGGTGACCGCGTCTACGAGAAGGTCGCCGCCCTCGCGGCCCTCTGGAACCGCAACGACAACGTCGGCCTCGTGGTCGGTGCGACCGCCCCCGAGGAACTGGAGGCCGTCCGCGGGCTGGTGCCCGACCTGCCCTTCCTCGTACCCGGCGTCGGCGCCCAGGGCGGGGACGCGGAGGCGGCCGTCGAGTACGGCCTGGCCGACGGGGTCGGACTGGTCAACTCCTCGCGGGGGATCATCTTCGCCGGCGAGGACACCCGAGGCGGCGCGGGCGCGGACGCGGACGCGTACTTCGGCGCGGCCGGGGAGGCCGCAAAGCGACTGAAACAGCGGCTAAATCGCCACAGATAACGATTGTGTTGGGGTGCGGAGCCAGTAACACCGGATCCGGGTATATCTGAGTCCCCCCCGTTCGACCGGACATGACGGAACCCGCAACGGCGACGACCGGGCGGTCGGTCTCCGACCGGGTGCTTGGCGTCGTCACGGACGGCATGACCTACCGGCGACTCGTGTATCTCCTGTTGCGCTTCCCGCTCGGGGTCGCGTACTTCACGACGTTCGCGACCGGGTTGGCCCTCGGTGTCGCGCTGGTCCCGCTCGGGGTCGGGATACCGATACTCGCGGCCGT
>JAQCNN010000002.1 GCA_028275005.1 Salinirussus sp. | reverse complement strand
CAGGCTTCATTATGCAGGCAACGAACCGAGACGGGAGTTCAGTTGAACTCGAGCGTCTGGCTCGCGAGGGTTGCCGTGTTGCCATCAGTAGGCAGATACAGAATCTCGACGTCAGTATTGCCAGAATTATTGTCGCTATCCTCTTTTATTTTAAGATCAGACCCGGCTTCTATTTCAGTTGAGAAGTCATTGCTATTGGCGAGACTGAATGAATTTACTGGGCCTCCGTCCTCATATGCTGTCGTGCCACCAATCGTGACTGCGACATCCGCGCGGTCAATGGTCTCACCGCCTTCGTGTGACACTGTCAGTGTGTCAGCGCCAGCCCCATCACCCTCAACATCGAAGTCGAAGTTTGCCTGTGGCGCGGTCTGACTCACCTGTTCGCCGAGTCCGAGCACGAACGTGGCAATCACGGCCGCGAGGATGACGGTAATCGCAACCATCAGAATGACCCCGATAACGGGGCTCACCCCGCGGTCGTCGTCGCCGGATACTGTCGTCTTGAGTGTCTGTATGAGTTGTATTGTTATTTACGCACCCGCGACCAGCTTCGGTCACGCGTGTCTCTAACCCTTCATTTCATCGCTGCACAGATAAGAACGCGGGCTGCATTCTCAGAAATTGTAATTACCCTCCCTGGGCGCGAGAGTCCGGGATTCACCGGTAGACGCCTGTTACCGGCCACGGACGACCGTCCGGACCAGCGACACCGCCCCGTCGGCCCGACGGCGGCGCCCACGCCAGGTCAGCAGGTACTCCGGGCGCCCGTAGACGTGCTCGTGTCGGTCTCGGGGTCAGTCCAAGCCAGCAGCCGTCCCCTGCTCCGGGGGTCTCTCGGCGGCCAGCCCGGGGTTGGTGGCTGTCCCGGCCACGCCATTGCCGGCATCGATGCCGACCGCGTCGGCACCGACGCCGCCGGACCGACCGGGCCGGTGACCGTCCGACCCGGATGAATCGCCCCCCAAGCATATCTAGCCGCTCGCTCTATATCATCCTATGGACACGCTTGAGCGGCCCACGTTCAAAAGCGAGGCCAGCAAGCAGATCTACCAGTACGTCGAGCGCCACGGGACGGCCGCGCGCCACCGGACCCGGGCGGCGCTGGATATCCCACCCCGGGAGTTCGAGGCGGAGCTAGAGTGGCTCATGACGAAAGGGTATCTCGAAGACGACGGGGGGACACTGCGGATCGAACTCAACGCGGGCTCCGTCGAGGAGTACGTCGGCCCCGACGTGACCTACACCATCCGGCCCGCCCGCCAGGAGGACTTCGAGGGGCTGGTGGAGACGATCCGCGACGTCACCGCCGAGCGGACCTACGTCGTCGCCGAGAGCGTCGCCGAGCGGCTACTGTACGAGGACACCGTTACCCGACACAACACCGTCGAGTCCCGCGTCTTCTTCGTCGCCACGGTCGACGGCGAGGTGGTCGGGTGGACCCACCTCAGTCTCCCCCAGGTGGACAAGATGCAGAACAACGCCAAGCTGACTGTCGGCGTTCGCGAGTCCTGCCGGGGCAACGGGATCGGGAGCCAGCTACTGGGGCGGGCGCTCGACTGGGCGGAGGCAAACGGCTACCAGAAGGTGTACAACAGCGTCCCGGCGACCAACGACGGTGCGCTCGCCTTTCTGGAATCACACGGCTGGGAGACCGAGGGAACCCGCCGTGACCACTACACCATCGGCGACAAACTCGTCGACGAGGTCATGATGGCCTACACGTTCTGAGCGGTGGCGCCCGCCGCTGTGGTTCTCTACTCCCCGGGTGGGTGGGGCTAGCCGCGTATTCACCGCCGCGGTCACCGGGACGGCCACAAAAACGGGCTGGTCGGGGGCCGGTCAGTCGTCGTCCGCCCCGTCCCCGGTCAGTAGGTCGGTGTCGGCGGACGACTCGTCGCGCAGGAACGACGGGTCCTGTGTGTCCTCCTCCGGTTCACTCTCCTGAAACTCCTCCCAGTCCGGCACTGACGCGTAGTAGCGCATACGACTAGTTGTGCTGGGACCCTCCTGAGGGTTGTGGTCACGGTCCGCCTTGCCCTCGACACACCTCTCAGCCGGCGAGCAGGTAGACCGCGAGCCCGACCAGTGCGATCCCGCCGAGTTTCCTCGCCGATGCGGCCTCGCCGAGGAGGAGAAAGCCAAGCGCCGCGGCGACGACCATGCTCACGACGAGTGCGGGCTTGCCGGTGCTTGCCTCGACGGTCTCTAAGCCCTTGCTGAACAGAATAAACGCGACGGCGCCGAACAGCCCGTTGAGCGCGGCAAAGACGACACCGACCCGGAGCGGCGGGACCAACCCGTCCGGCCCCAACAGGACGAGTACGCCGCCGACCACGCAGACCGTCTGTGCGAGAGCGCGGTAGAAGCGGGCGTCGTCCGTCGGCCCGCCGACCACGGCCTGCCGGAGGAAGGCGGTCGTCAACCCCCCACTCGCGACCATCACTGCCAGAAAGACTGTGGGGTCCGTCATCTCACGTCGAGAGTAGCAACAGGCCCCCGACCGCCGCGAGGACGCCGGCGGTCTTCCGCGCGGTCAGTGTCTCACCCAGCAGGAGGACGGAGAACCCGACGGTGACGAGCAGGCTCAACCGTTTCAGGGGGCTGACCAGGCTCACGTCGAAGACGGTCAGTGCGAGCCGGGTCGAGAGAACCGAGACGCCCGTCAGCACACCCGCCCCGAGGGCGTAGGCCGTCGGCTTATTCGCCGACCACTCCAGGTCGGTCCCCCGGAGGACGAAGGCCGCGACGACCGGGAAGAAGACCGCCGAGCGGACCAGGGCGGTGGTCCACGGGTCGACCGTCGCCACCGCCACCTTCGCGAACAGGCTGCCAACCCCCCACAGCACCGCCGCGACCAGCACCAGCGCCATCCCGTTCATACCCTCACCCGGGCCCCCCACACGCAAAAAGCTGCCACTCCGCACTGTCCGGCCCCTGAGTCAGATGTCGGCGGGGTAGAACCCGGTCGTGACCACCGACACCCCGCTCGTGGACGTCGCGACCGCGTTGGGCCGGGGAGTGTGGGTGCCAGCGGGTCCGTAGGCGTCCACGAACGGACGGACGCGGCAGGCGTGGACGGCTCGATGTTCCCGGCCACACCGGGGCCTGCCTCTGGGCGTATCGCGACGACCGGCGACAGCGTTGACCCGAGTGAGACGGTGTCTACAGCGACGTCTCGAGTTCGGCGGCGAGTTCGGCAACCCGGTCGTCCGCCGCCAGGGAACTGACGACCGCCGGCAGGTCCGCCTCAAGAACGAAGCGCGGTCGCCCCTTTCCGACCGCCGAGGTGCCGTCGCTGGGCTCGGCGACGACGTGGTCGTCGGCCTCCAGCCGGTTCAGCGCGCGGTTCACCTCCGCCTCCGAGACCGAGCCGAGCGTGTCGCCGTCCATCTCCTCGACCGCCTCGTCACACACACGACGCACCTCGCCGGTGTGAGCCGGTGCCTCCTCCTCTGTCGACAGCTCCGCGAGCGCCAGGAGGACCACACAGTCCGCCAGCGACCGCGTCTTCAGTTCGTCACTCATGACCGGATGTGAGACACCGGCGCACAAAACTTCAGGGGTACGGGAACGAGTAAATACCGACTGCCGGGTGATGGGCGGCGGGCGGCGGCAGGCTCATACTGGACGGGGCGTGAGATGGCGCATGAGTGTCCCCGACGAGGTCGTCGACCGGGTCGCCGGGCAGCCGTCCTCGGCGTTTCTCGCCACCACCGTCGACGACCGCCCACACGTCGCCCCGGTCTGGTATCTCTACGACGACGGCCACGTCTTCTTCTTCACCCAGGGTCGGAAGCTGGCGAACATCCGGCGGAACCCCCGCGTCGCGCTCGCCATCGAGGGCCCGGACAGCGCGTGGCTCGCGGTCCTCCGCGGGACCGCCACCGTCCGCGAGGACGAGCCACTCCGTCTGACGGTCGCCGACCAGCTGTTCGGCCAGTACCTCGACGACGACGAGGCCTACCGCGACGCCGACGGCGACCCACAGGGGGCGCTGGTCGACGTCGAGGTCGGCTCGACGACACTGCGGGAGAGTTGACCGGCGGCCGGTCCAGCCACTCGCTGGGGCCGTCTCCCGGGCTCAGTCCTCGTCCGGCTCCAGTGGCTCCGGGGCGCGGTAGACCATCTCCATCGGAAGACCGACGGGGTCGGTCGGCGGCTCTGGCGGGAGTGTAAACAGCTCGCCGGGGCCTGGGCGGGCCGTGTACGCCAACACGACCGCGTCGAGGACGTCGTCGACGGCTACCTCCGCCCCGCCGGCGGCCTCGGCAGCCCGCTGGACCGTCGGCGCGGCCTCGCTGTCGAAGCCCGCGAGCGCCCGCATCCGCTCGGCGTAGCCGCCGGCCCTCCGTTTCGAGTGCTGGAGTGGCTCACCGGCCAGCGCCCGGAAACACACCTCGGGGTGACACTCCCGGACGGCCGCCCGGGCCTCGGGGACATTCTGGAGCAGCTGGTCGACGGTCTCGATACCGTCGGAGATACTGAACGCCTGTTTCGAGAGCCCGCGGTCGGCCTTCCGTTCGTTGACCCGTTTTGCGGCAGGATACCGGCGCTTGCGGGTAGCCTCACGAACCGGTGGCGTGAATACCGACCGGCTGCGCGACCCCAGGACGGCCCGGGCCTGGCTGTCACACGCCCGGACCGGGTCGCCTGCCTCGACCAGCCCAATCGGCATGTCGATGAACACCCGCTCGGCTCGCTCCTCGTAGCGCTCCCAGAGGGCGCCAACCTCCTCGAAGACGCCGGCGTGGTCGAACCCCCCGGCGTCGAAGACAACGGCAAACCACGACCCGGAACTCCAGTCGACGCCGAGGTATCGTTCACCGGCCATACCGGGTCTTCGCCCCCGGCACAAAAACGTCCCGCGGTCGAACACAGTGCTCGTCGTCGCTACGGCTCATACTGCTGGCTGTAACTGTCTGAAGATATCCGCGACCCCGGGGTCGCGAAATTCGTTACAGACGTACAGCCGGTAGTATCAATACGAACGGTTCGCAGCCGGGCCACCCAGTCCGGCCAATACGGTGTCTGCCAGCGGTCGGGGCCGCCCATCGGTGGTCCTCCTGACCCGGTGCCCGGTGTCAGTCGGCCGCGGTCGGCGCACTCAGTGCCGCCGGCGGCGCACCCGACAGTTCGTCGCGGTCGTGGGCCGCCTCGAAGTCGGGGTCCGGCCCCATCGGGACGATCCGCTTCGGGCTGACGTCGGGGTGGGTCGTGTAGTAGTGCTCGGTGATGTGGTCGATGTCGACCGTCT
>JAQCNN010000299.1 GCA_028275005.1 Salinirussus sp. | reverse complement strand
CTCAGCGTCGACTCACGGGTCATTATCGACGACATCTTTCGGATCCAGAATCGGGCTGGCGACGACCAGGTGGTCTGGATCAAAGATGTCGAGGACGACGGCGGTCTGTTCGGTGACGAGGGGCCGCTGCATTTCTTCCGTGGGCCGGTCGAACTGAAGCGGCTCAACAACAGCAAATTCCGGATCTTCAGCCAACTCGACCCCGTCCCGGGGACCCCAGAAAACAAACAGCGGCTCACGATTACCGGTCTCGTTCCGCCGGCTGCCAACATCGGAACAGACCCCACTAATGGCCAGCGGCAGGCGTGGATCAATAATGGGCATCCGGTCACATATCTCCGCCGGATCGAACAGATCGATGACCGGACGCGGCGTCAGGGTGCGGTCAGTGACTTTGCCGACGATCTTGTAGTGCTCGATGAGAATGTTGTCGTCGGCGAGGAGCAGGGTCGGTACTTCCTGACGCCGGGCGAGGAGATGAAGGTCGGCCTCGCCGCCGACTTCGCCGGCTTCGACACAACCGCAGAGGACTTCGACCTCGGGCAGGTCCTCAACGAGATCGAGATCGTCAGCCGGTCGCCCGAGGACGCACGGAGCCTGGCGACCGGCGACACCGAGTTCAACCCCATCCAGTAGTGGCGATAGCATCGGGGTACCGAACCGTTCACCGCCGCTGTCAGTCGGTAGCGTGAGCGGCGGCAGATGGGTGACACGGCTGGTGCAGGCGGGCGTCGTCGTGTTGGTGCTCGCACTGGCCGTCGGGCAGTTGCTCGGACAGCCGGTGTTACTTGGGTTCGTCGAAACCGGGAGTATGGCGCCGACACTCGAGGCCGGCGACGGGTTCGTCGCCGTCCCGGCGGCACTCGCCGGCCAGGTCGAACCCGGTGACGTTGTCACCTACCGGGCGGAGACCATCGACGGTGGCGGGCTCACGACACACCGGGTCGTCGAGGCGACCGACCGGGGCTACGTCACACGCGGCGACGCCAACTCGTTTACCGACCAGAGCAGCGGCGAACCCCCGGTGAAGGACGGACAGATAGTGGCGGTCGCCTGGCGGCCGGGCGCGTCCGTGCTCGTGCTGCCCGGACTCGGAACCGCGGTCGAAGGGGTTCGGGGCGTGCTCGGCGGGCTCCAACGGACCCTCGCCGGCGCCCTGGGGACCGGGGCACTCCTCGGTCCAAGCGGACTCGCGTGGGTCATCGCCGGCGTCTCGATACTGCTGTATCTCGCTGACGTGGGGCTGGCCGACACGGTCACCCGGGACACCGAACGCCGGACCGACCGGGCGGTGACACGCGCTACACGGCCGATACTGGCCGGGTTCGCGCTGCTTCTGGTCGCCGGGATGACCGTCGCGATGGTCGCACCGGCCGGAACGACGGAGTACACGGTCATCAGCGCCGAGTTCGAGTCCGAACAACCGACCATCGTTCCGGCCGGGGAGACGGCGACACTCAATCAGTCGGTCCGCAACACGGGTGTCGTGCCGGTGCAGGTCTACCTCGTGACGGAGGGCGGGAGCGCGACCGTCCAGCCCGACCGACTCGCGCTCGGGCCCGGAGCCGAGCGAACCGTCTCGGTGACGGTTCAGGCGCCGCCGGAGACCGGTGCGTACCGACAGTTCGTGACCGAACACCGGTACCTGTCTGTCCTCCCGCGGTCGGTTCTTGACGCGCTGTACGCCGCTCACCCTTGGCTCCCGTTGCTCGCGGTCGACGCCGCAGTCGGGGGTGGCTTCTACCTACTCGGGCGCGCTGTCGTCGGCGGCGGTCGGACCGTGGTCCGGCAGAACAGCCGGGAGGGGCCCTCGGGCGGGCGCTGGCCGTTCGACCGGTGAGACGCTGTGGCCACAAGATTAAGGTCGGGATACCCGCTTCACCAGACGTGATGACGAACGGGCGACGAGGCGGCGATGAGTGACCACGACGCGACCGAACGGCGACTCCGGCTGCGGCAGGCGCTGGGGCGACGGCGGACACTCATCGTTGCGGTGTTGCTCGGGGTGGTGGCTGTCGGGGGGTTGCTGACCGCGACCGCATACGCGGCGCCGGGGACGGTGACCGACCAGCAGACCACCGAGGAGTGGAGTCGAACCGGGACGTTCACACACGGCGCGACCGTCACCGAGCCGAATCCGGCGTACGACGTCGGGACGCAGTTTCGCGACCGGTCGACCTATCTCCGGCCGGTCGCGCCGGTGTTGAACGTCACCTACAGCGCGGAGTACCAGGCGGCTGAGAGCGGGCGGCTGAACACCACCGTTACCCTCCGTCTCGTCCGGCAGGCGACCGACAGCAACGGGGGTGTCCTCTGGGAGGTGTCCGAGCCGGTTGCAACGGTGAACCGAACACTCAGGCCGGGCGAACGGGTCAGTGTGCCGGTCACACTCGACGTCGCTGCCGTTGCGAACCGGACCCGGGCCCTCTCGAGTCAGCTGGGTGATGCCGGCGGGACGGAGACCGCCCTGGTCGCCGAGACACAGTTCGACGGGCGCGTGAACGGCGAGCCGGCCACCAACCGGTTCACCCACCGGCTCGCGCTCGGTATCGGCGGCGACACCTACACCGTTTCGGGGGCACAGCAGGCACAGCGGTCGTTCTCCTCACAGACGGTCGTCACTCGCGAGCGGGAGTACGGCCCTCTGTACCGTGCCGGCGGACCGGTGCTCGTGCTGGTCGGGACGGTCGGGCTCGCGGGGCTGCTGTTCGTGTGGCGTGCGGGCTGGTTGACACTCGAACCGGCAGAACGGGCGTGGCTCGCGTACCGTGACGACTACGACGCGTACGCCGACTGGATACACACGGCGTCGCTCCCACCGGGAGCCGCGTCCCTCCCGGAGGCGGACGCGGCGACACTCGGTGACCTGGTCGACATCGCCATCGACGTCGACGAGACTGTCATCGAGGAGCCAGAGGACCGGCGGTTCCACGTCCTCAACGGCAACTACCGGTACGTCTACGAGGCTCCGCGCCCCGACCGCCTCACCGGCCGGACGGAGACGAACAGAGACACCGGCACGGGCGAGGAGCCACGCCCGGACCCGGCGACAGGCCCGGAAGCCGACAGCACGCAGACGGCCGACGAGACGGGCTGACGACACGCCAACGGGGGTGTCTGCCGGTGGCGACCCCCCGCGTGACGGGCCCCGGTGCCGTGTGTGGGTGAGCCGACACGGCCCGGCGACTCACCCGCGGTCGATCTCGGCGCGACCGCTGGTGGCGCTGCGCAGCCGGTCCCGGAGGGCCGTGGCCGACTCCACCGGCGCCCGAACGGCAAAGTGGACCCGCGCCTCGTAGGCGGCCTCGAAGTCGGCGTCGGCGCCCTCGAGCAGCCCCCGGACGCTCCCGGAGTCGTCGTAGTCGACCGTGACGGCAAAGCGCTCGTGTGGACGGCGTTCGGTCGTTTCGGCGTCGGTGACCGCTTCCTTGACGGCGCGGCCGTAGGCCCGCGCGAGCCCGCCGACACCGAGTTCCGTCCCGCCGAAGTAGCGGGTGACGACCGCCGCGACGTTCGCCAACTCCTCGCCCTGGAGGACGTTCAGGGCGGGTTTGCCCGCACTCCCGGTCGGTTCGCCCGCGTCGCTCGCGTACTCCCGCAGCGGCGCGGCCCGTACCCGGTAGGCGGGGACGTTGTGGGTCGCGTCGGCGTACTCCTCGCGGACCGCCTCCACGAACGCCTCGGCGTCGGCGACGGTCTCGGCGGGCGCGACGTGGCCCAGAAACTCCGAGCCCCGTACCTCGAAGGCGGCCTGCCCGCGGCCGGCGACGGTCCGGTAGCGCTCTGGCACAGCCGCCACTGCGTGGCCGCCGGGGTTGTGGGTTTCGCCCGGCGGCTGCGAACTCCCCGGTCAGTGGTCTGTCCCACCGTCGTCCTCGGCGGCCGACAGCCCCGCCCCTTCCTCGCGGTCCAGTGCGCGCGGGACACCGTTGGACTCGGCGTAGCCGTCGAACCACCGGGCGACCCGCTCGAGACGGTCGACGATGTGGGCCGGCTGGCCCGACCGCGAGAGCTCGTGACCCTCGTCGGGATACCGGACCAGCCGGGTGTCGACGCCGTGCTTGCGGAGGAGTCGGTAGAACAGTTCGGCGGTGGCGGCCGGCGTCCGGTAGTCGTCCTCGCTGTGGAGGAGGAGCGTCGGTGTCTCGACATCACCCGCGCTGCTCGCGGGGGAC
>JAQCNN010000298.1 GCA_028275005.1 Salinirussus sp. | reverse complement strand
GTGTGGGTCGACACAGGTCGCCGCGCTCAACCCCTGGGACGAAGAGACCGTCGCGGCAGTCAGGGCCGACGAGAAAGACGAGCAACAGGAGAAGGCAACCGAACGCGCTTACCGGGCGGCCAGCCTGGTCCAGAGCCACGGCAAGCAGGCGGTGGTCGCACTCGCCGCACGGGGCGTCGGCCCGCACAACGCCGCCCGGATCATCAACCGCCTCCGCGAGGACGAGGAGCAGTTCTACCGCGACATCCTCGAGCGCGAGCGCGAATACGCCCGGACACGGTCGTTCTGGGAGTAGTCGTGAGACCCCTGACCCGCCGGTGTCTGAGCCCGACAACTCCCCCGTTTCGCGGGGTGCGAGGGGACATACCTAAGACGGTTGCGCCGGTGGCTCAAGCCGATGCGACTTGACGAGTACTGGGGCGTCGGACCGAAGACCCGGGAACTGCTCGCGGAGAGTCTGGGGGTAGCGGCCGCCATCGACGCTATCGAGCGTGGCGACGTGCGAGCGCTGACCGACGCCGGACTCCCACGCGGCCGGGCGACGCGCGTGCTCCGGCACGCAAACGGCGGCGCGGCGATGGACCTCCTCGCGACCCCCGACGCCCGGGACGTCTACAAGACGATCCTCGATATCGCCGGCGAGTACGCGGTCACCGCGGCGGCCCGCGACCGGATCCGCATTCTCACGCCGCTTGCCGACCGCGAGGCGATGGAGGCCCGGCTTGACGACGTTGTCACGGCCCGGGACACGTGGGCCGACCTGCCCGAGCCCGACCGGGAGGCGGTGCTCGCGGCCTTCGAGGACTACGACAGCGGCGGCGGCCGGCGTGCGGCCGTCGAGGCGGCGCTCGCGCTACAGACGACCGGCGTCGAGGCCGGTGTCTTCGCCCCGCTCGCCGACCTGGACGCCGGGACGCTCGAGGCGGCGGCGGCGGCCCTCGCGGGGCTCGGCGAGTCCGGCGTCAGTGAGGGGGCAGACGACCGACTCGACGCCCTCCGCGGGCAGTTGGGCGCCGTCGAGGACATGGCTGCCACGCCGGGCCAGGTGGTCGAGCAGGTCGGCGAGGGGGCACGGGGGGCCGACGAACTCCAGGATGCCTTTGCCCGCCAGGTGACAGCCGAGACCGGTGCCGACGCCGCCCGCGTTCGCGGGGCGATGGTGGGTGACGCCGCCGACGCACGCGGGTTCGTCGGCGAGACGCTCCGTGAGTTGGCCGAGGACCTCCGGGCGGCCGTCGAGGAGCGGGAGGAGACGGTGCGAGCGGAACTGGAGGGGACGCTCGAGGCGGCGGCGGGGACAGTCGAGCGGGCCGTCTCCGCGGTCGACGACATCGCATTCGACGTCTCGCTGGCCCGCTTTGCACTGGCCTTCGAGCTGACCCGGCCGACACTGGTCGAGCGGGAGGTCACGGGGGTTGTCGACGCCCGGAACCTGTTTTTGGCCGACGCCGGCGAGGGGCTCCAGCCGGTCACCTACGCCGTTGGCGACCACGACCTCCCGGTGCCGCGGGCGACGGTCCCACCCAGCCACCGTGTGGCCGTCCTCACCGGCGCGAACAGCGGGGGAAAGACGACGCTTCTGGAGACGCTGTGTCAGGTCCAGTTGCTCGCACAGATGGGGCTGCCGGTGCCTGCGAGCGCGGCGGAGGTCGGCCCCGTCGACGCCGTTGTCTTTCACCGCCGCCACGCGAGCTTCAACGCCGGGGTGCTGGAGTCGACGCTCCGGTCGGTGGTCCCGCCGCTGAGTGAGGGTGGCCGGACGCTGATGCTCGTCGACGAGTTCGAGGCCATCACCGAACCGGGCAGCGCGGCCGACCTCCTGCACGGACTGGTGACACTGACCGTCGACAGCGACGCCCTTGGCGTGTTCGTCACCCATCTCGCCGACGACCTCGAACCCCTGCCCGAGGCGGCGCGCGTCGACGGTATCTTCGCCGAGGGGCTGACCACCGCACTGGAACTCGACGTCGACTACCAGCCCCGGTTCGAGACGGTCGGCCGGTCGACCCCGGAGTTCATCGTCTCCCGTCTGGTGGCCGATGCGACCGACCGCGCCGAACGGACGTCCTACGAGACACTGGCCGAGGCCGTCGGCGAGAGCGCGGTCCAGCGGACACTCGTCGACGCCCGCTGGCAGTCCTGAGCGACGGGTCCCCTCGGCTGCCCCGCCCCGACCGTCGGGCGTTCGGAGGATTCAGGTGGGTCGGCCCGGAATCCGGAAATATGCTTCCTGCACCACTCCGCAAGGCCGGCTACGCGGTCGTCGCCGCATACGGGCTGTTCGCCACGCTCGCCCCGCGACTCGCGAGTTCACTGGGTGTCCGAACGGGCCTGCTCGGGTTCGAGAACGCCGACGAACTCGAGGCCGAGGACTGGTACGTCCGGGCGGTCCGGGCGAGTGGCGTCGGGATGGTCGCCGCCGGCGGCGTCGGCCTCCTCCTGGAGGACCGTGCCGGCGGTGACGGTGACGAGCCTGCGGTCGACGCGGGCACGGAGGACGAGCCAAAAGCGGCGGACGACGGCCCGGTCGACATCGACGTCTGAGCCGCCGACCCTCGGAGCGCTTTCGACCGTCTTAACTGGCTCAGTCCCCACTTATCTGTACCGATGACTGACCAGAGTTCAGGCCACCCGGTAGAGAGACGAACAGTGCTCGGGGGCCTCGGAAGCCTCGCAGCCGCGGGACTGCTCGCCGGCTGCGCCGGCGACGATGGCGGTGACGGCGACACGCCCGAGGCGGGCGGTGACAGCGGCGACGACGCCGGGGCGACGACGGGGGACGACGGCTCCGGCGCAGGGTACGACAAGGGCCCCGTCGACGACTACCTCTCTGACGTCAGCAACTACGACGGGGCTGTGGTCGACGAGCAGGGCGCCTCGTCGGTGACGATTGCGGTCGGCACGGAGGGCAACGGTGGGAACTACGCCTACTCGCCGGCGGCGGTCGTCGTCGACGCCGGCACGACCGTCCAGTTCGAGTGGACCGGGCAGGGCCAACAGCACAATGTCGTCGACGAGGACGGCGCGTTCAGGAGCGACACCTACGTGGACTCCGGCGTTCACTTCGAGTACTCCTTTGACAGCAGTGGGACGTTTCGCTACTTCTGTGGGCCACACAAGAGCTTCGGTATGAAAGGCGTCGTCGTCGTTGTTTAGCCGGCGTCCGACTCACCGTCGACGGCCGCCCCGCCGTCGGTTTCGCTGTCTCGCTCGGTCACCCGAACCCCCTTCTCCGAGAGGTGTCGCATCCGCTGGCGGGCAAACTCCTCCTCGCGAGTCCCCCGCGTGGCGAGGACGTACATCTGTGCGCTTCCGGTCGGGCGCATCGTCCGGCCGGCCCGCTGGGCGCCCTGCCGTCGGGAGCCACCCAGCCCCGAGGCGACGACCGCGACCTGCGCGCTGGGGAGGTCGATCCCCTCGTCGCCGACCCGCGAGACGACGAGCGTCGGCTCCGACCCCTCCCGGAACTGCTCGAACAGGCTCCCCCGTCGGCGGTGTGGTGTCTCGCCGCTGATGAACGGGGCATCCAGGGCGGCCGCGAGCGCCCGCCCCTGCTCCAGGTACTCGACGAAGACCAGCGCCTTTGTCTGTGGGTGGCGGCCCAGCAGGTGCTCGACCTCCGCCGTTTTCGCGGGGTTCGCGGCGGCGACCTGCCGGCGCTCGTGGCCATCCGCCGCGGCGTA
>JAQCNN010000292.1 GCA_028275005.1 Salinirussus sp. | reverse complement strand
GTCAGGGAGACACTGCTCGCCGAGGGGTTGGTCCGCTCTCGTGCGCCCCGTGGCCGCTCGGCACCCGACCAGACCGACGTCCGACCCGGCGAGGGCGGGCCGACAGGGGGTGCCGACGGGGCGGGTGATACTGACGGGGACGGGGCCGGCCCGGAGCGCCCCGAGGAAGCTGTCGGGGCCGACGACCAGGCCGAACGGGCACAGACAGGGCACACCGGGGAGCCGGCATCGGTGACCGACCGACCCGGGACGGCCGAGACCGGGGGCCAGTCCGAGTCGCCCGCGGACGCAAACGGGGAGCCGGCGGGCGAGACGAGCGGTGACCGGGATGTGGCCGTCCCCTCCGACCGGAAGTTCGGGCCGGCGCACGACCAGCGCCGGCTCGGCCACGGGGACAGCGCCGGGCAGGCGACCGAGCGGCTGGACGACACCCAGCAGTTCGACCGGCTCCCACCGATGCGGGTGCTCGGGCAGTTCCGCGAGACGTACGTCGTCGCCGAGACGCCCGACGGGCTGGTGTTGGTCGACCAGCACGCCGCCGACGAGCGGGTCAACTACGAGCGTCTCCGGGCGGCCTTCGCCGACGGGACGGAGACACAGGCGCTGGCCGAGCCGGTCGAGGTTGCGGTCACTGCCGCCGAGCGGGCGGCCGCCGAGGCACACGAGGAGGCGCTGGCGCGGCTCGGCTTCCGGGTCGGGGTCACCGGCGACCGGACCGTCACACTCCGGTCGGTGCCGGCGCTGCTGGCCGCGGACGGCGCCGACCTGCTTCCGGACCTGCTGGCGGACCTCGCCGGCGGCTGTGACCCGACCGACACTGTCGAGGCCGTCGCCGACGACCTGCTCGCGGACCTGGCCTGTTACCCCTCGGTGACAGGGAACACCTCGCTGACCGAGGGGTCGGTCGTCGACCTGCTGGAGCGTCTCGACGCCTGTGAGAACCCTTACGCCTGCCCTCACGGCCGGCCGGTCGTCGTCGAGTTCGGCGACGACGAGCTCGACGCCCGCTTCGAGCGTGACTACCCTGGCCACGGCGGCTGAGGGTGTTCCAGCCCGTCGAGACCGGCTCTGCGAGGCGCTCGCTCCGCGGTATCGCCGGCCGATACCGGCCAACAGCGTAAAACCACGGGGGGTCGACTATGACGTATGACCCTGTTGACGTTCGGGGAGACGCCGTTGCGGTTCGTTCCCGCCGACGGCGGACAGCTCCACACGGCGCGGGAGATGCGCGCGCACGCCGACGGAACAGAGAGCAACGCCGCCGCCGCGGCGGCTGCCATCGGCGGCGAGGGTGTCTGGGTCTCGAAACTCCCCGACACGCCGCTTGGCCGCCGGGTCGCCTCGGAGCTCCAGGGCCAGGGTGTCGACACCGCGGTCACCTGGACCGACGGACGCCGTCAGGGGTTGCGCTTCGAGGAGACCGGTGTTCAGCCACGCGAGGGAGCAACGCTCCAGGACCGCTCGGGCAGCGCAATGGCTGCCGTCGAGCCCGAGGACCTGCCGATGGACAAACTCAGGGCCGCCGACGCCGTCTTCACCGGCGCGAGCACGCTTGCGCTGTCGGGAAAGGCCGCCGACACCGCCACGGCCGTCTTCGAGGCGACCGAGGGGACGGCAATCACCGCTGCGGCGGACCTTGACTGCCAGCCCGGGCTGTGTTCTGCGGCCGACGCCCGCACGGCGCTGGACCGGCTGTCGGGCGCGCTGGACATCCTCGTGGCGAGCGAGGCCGACGCCGCGGCGGTTCTCGATGCCAGCGGCGGGGCCCGTGAACTCCTCACGGCGGCCGCTGCCGAGTACGACCCGAAGGTGGTCGTCATCACCCGGTCGGAGCGAAACGCCATCGCCATGTACGACACCCCGGGGACGAACGTGGTCCACGAGCGAACGACCGTGGAGACGGAGACGGTCGACCCGGCCGGCGGGCACGCGGCATTCGTCGGGGCCTTTCTCCAGCGGCTCGTCGACGGGGCCGACGTGGCCGACGCGCTGAGTCACGGGGTGGCCGCGGGCGCGCTCGTCCGGACGGTCCCCGGCCCGTATCTGACCGTCGACCGTGCGGAACTCGACCGGGTCGTGGCGGAGTCAGTCGAGGAACCCTGAGGGGCCACACGGCGCTCGACCACCGATATCCGGCGCTCTGCCGGTAAGCCGTCGATACTGATATAAGAACAAGTATCAACGATCCCGGTATGAGATGGTCGCTCGCTCGAGTCGTCGTGCTCGTCGTCCTCGTCGGGGTCGCCACACCCACAGCCACCGGCGGTGTCACCGCACAGGAGCAGACGACTGCCACCGTCACCGTCGTCGACCAGGCCGGCGAGCGGGTCGGTGACGTCGACCTGAGGGTCGTCTGGAACAACGGGGAGGGCAGCGAGAACGTGACGACGCGCGCGAACGGTCAGGCGCTCGTGGACGTGCCAGCGGGTGCGACCGTCCAGATACGCGTCACCGACGAGGAGTATCTCCGCAACAGCCCGGCAGTCTTCTTCGGTGTCGACGGCGGGGAACTCGAGGTGGAGGTGTCGCTGCCGGGGACTGCCCGCGTCACTGCGACGGACAGTGCCGGACAGGTCGAGGGGGCAACGGCCCGGCTCTCCGGCCAGGGAACCACCCGTACCGCCGACACCGGCGTCGACGGCCTCGCCGTGCTCGGCCCTGTCGAGCGGGGTGAGTACGACCTCCGCGTCAGCGAGCCCGGCTACCTGACCAACTCGACCGCCGTTACGCTCGACGGAGCGGTCAACCGGACCATCACGCTGCGGGAGGCCGACCGGCAACTCACTGTGCGCGTCGTCGACGACAAGTTCGACCCGCCGCGGACGCTGTCCGAGGCGACCGTCGAGATCGAGGGGGTGGCGACACTGACGACCGGGAGCAACGGCCAGCGGGGGACGACTGTCGCCGTCAACACCGACTACGAGATGACCGCCACGAAGGACGGCTACGAGTCGGTCACACGGACTGTGTCGGTCGTCGAGTCGGCAGAGTCGGTGACGCTTGCGGTCCAGCGCGAGGAGGCTATCTCTGTGGCGGTGACCGCCCAGCGGGTCCTCCTCGGCGAGACGACGGAGCTGACCGTCACCGACGAGTACGGCCAGCCGGTCGCCGGTGCGACGGTCAGTGTCGACGGCACCGAACGCGGTCAGACCGACAATCAGGGTACCTACGACCTGACCGTCGACTCCGCCGGCAACCGGACGGTGACGGTCTCGGCCGACGGCCTGTTGACCTCGGCAACTATCGAGGGTGTCGAGGCTGCGGCACCGGAGACGCCGACGGCGACCGCCACCCAGACCGACACCGCGACGCCGACCGAGACGGCCGCCGCCGGCGGCGGTAGTCCCGGCTTCGGTGTCACGGCTGTGCTGGCCGCGCTGGTCGCGCTCGCCGGTTTCGTGCTCGCTCGCGCCCGGGACGCTTAACCTTCGGGGCCGCCGACAGAACACAAATGATCGTCCCGGAGATCCACGAGGAACACGGCGCAACGCTGACCGAGCGTGGCGGCCGGCGAGCTGTCGCCGACTACGGTCGCCCGGAGCGAACACACCAGGCCGTCCGCCGGGGGGTCGGGTTCACCGAACACACCCACGACGTGCTCGCGGTGACCGGCGAGGACCGTCACGACTTCGTCGACGACGCGGTCTCGAACCGGGTTCCCGCGACCGACGGCGAGGGGGTCTACGCCCTCCTGCTCGACCCCCAGGGCGGGGTCGAGACGGACATGTACGTCTTCACCGCCCCGGAGCGGTTGCTCGTCTTTCTCCCGCCCGGCGTCGGCGAGGACCTCGCCGAGGAGTGGCGCTCGAAGACCTTCATCCAGGATGTCGGTATCGCGGTGGTGACCGACGACCTCGGCGTCTTCGGCGTCCACGGCCCACAGGCGACCGAGAAGGTCGCCAGCGTCCTCACCGAGGGGACACCCGAGGCCCCGCTGACCTTCGTCCGGGGGCCAATGGGCGATGCCGGCGTCACCGTCGCCCGGACCGACGCACCGACCGGCGAGGAGGGGTATCTCGTCATCTGTGGCGCCGGGGACGCCCGCGACGTCTTCGACACGCTCGAGAACCGCGGGCTCAATGCCGTCCCCTTCGGCCGGCAGACCTGGGAGACACTCACCCTCGAGGCCGGGACGCCGCTGTTCGAATCGGAACTCCGCGGGGAGATCCCGAACGTTCTCGGCGTTCGCAACGGCCTCGACTTCGAGAAGGGCTGTTACGTCGGCCAGGAGGTCGTCTCCCGGGTCGAGAACCGCGGCCGCCCCAGCCGCCGACTCGTCGGCCTCGCCCCCGAGACCGTTCCCGCGGAGGGCGCCGCGGTCTTTGCCGGCGACGAGGCTGTCGGCGAGGTGACGCGGGCGGTCGACGCCCCGACCCACGGTGGGCCGGCGGCGCTCGCGCTCGTCGGCTTCGACGCGGCGCCGGGTGCCGTTCGTGTCGACGGCGAGGACGTCCCCGCAGAGCGTGTGGACCTCCCCTTCGTCGAGGGGTCGGAGCGGTCGGCCCGGCTCCCGTCGTACTGACCGGCGGATTCGCCGGGGTGTGGGGGTCACGCGCCGGCCGCTCAAAACCGCAGGTGCGAGGTCGACCCCGGTTCGTCGTCGTCCTCGTCCGGCCCCGCACCCACGAACTCGTAGGCGTCGTCGGTCAGGAAGACGTCGCCACGGTTGACCGTCACCTCGACGCCGAGCAGGGTGGTCCCCGCCGCAGGGCCGTTCTCGCAGCCCCCCTCGCAGGCGTCGAAGACGGAGCCGTGTTTCGGGCAGACGACCCCGCCGTCACGGAGGACCGCGCCGACCTCACCCCCGCGGTCCAGACGCTGGTCCTCGTGGGTACAGCGGTTGACCCAGGCCTCGACGCCCTCCCCACAGGGGACAACAGTCACCTCGACGGTCTCGCCGCGGTCGTCGGTGACGGTACAGAGCCAGGACCCCTCCTCGTGGACAGTCTCGACGGACGTGAGCCGAGTAGGCACAGCTTTAGTGAGGCACCGGCAAACAAAAACGTCCCGCCGGCCCTGGCGGCGCCCGGCTCACCCGCCGTCCAGTTGCTCCTGCCACTCCTGGACGCGGGCCATCAACTCGACCGGCGGCGTCTCACTCACCTCGAGGGCTGCGAGCGCTTCCAGTACCTCCGGGGCGTCCTCGCCGAAGGTCGCGGTGACGTTACTCTCCGCCGGGGCGTCCGCCTCGCCGCCACCGTCGGCGGCCGCGCCGCCGCGGAACTCGCCGGCAGAGACGTCGAAGACGGCCTGGACCGGCTCGCCACCCCCGCCCTTTGCCTCGATGGCCTTTTCCTCGCGCAGCCGGTCGAGCACCTCCCGGGAGCGCTCGACGACGGGTTCGGGCACACCGGCGAGGTCGGCGACGTGGACGCCGTAGGAGCGGTCGGTCGGCCCCTCCCTGACCGTCCGGAGGAAGGTCACGTCGCCGCCTGCCTCGCCTGTGGCGGGCGGGCCGTCCTCGCCCGAGTCAGGCTCACCGTCGACGGCGACGTGGACGTTGTGGACCCGCTCCAGGCGGTCCGCGAGCGTCGTCAGCTCGTGGTAATGGGTCGCAAAGAGGGTCTTCGCGCGGACGGTGTTGTGGAGGTACTCGGTTGCGGCCCACGCGATCGAGATCCCGTCGTAGGTCGCCGTTCCCCGCCCCACCTCGTCGAGGACGACAAGCGAGTCCTCCGTCGCCGAGTGGAGGATGTTCGACAGCTCCTGCATCTCGACCATGAACGTCGAACGACCCTGTGCGAGCTCGTCGAGTGCGCCCACACGGGTGTAGATACCGTCGACCAGGCCGACCCGTGCGCTCCGGGCGGGGACGAAACTCCCGACCTGTGCGAGCAGTGTTATCAGCGCGACCTGGCGCATGTACGTCGACTTCCCGCTCATGTTCGGCCCCGTCACGACCAGGAACTGCCGGTCGTCGTCCAGCCGGAGGTCGTTGGGGACGAAGTCGGTCGTCCCCTCGACGACCGGGTGCCGGCCGGCCTCGACATCGAGCCCGCGCCCGTCACGCAGCTCCGGCCGGGTCCAGTCGTTGCGGACGGCGTGTGTGGCAAAGCCCGCCAGCACGTCCACCTCGGCGAGCGCCCGGCCGACACCCTGCAGGAGCCCCGCCCGCGCCGCGACCCGTTCGCGAAGCTCCCCGAACAGCTCCCGCTCGCGTTCGTGACGGCGCTCCTCCAGGCGCAGTATCTCCCGCTCTTTCTCCTCTAGCTCCGGTGTGGTGTACCGCTCGGCGTTTTTCAGGCTCTTGACCCGGTCGTACGCCTCGGGGACCTTGTCGACCTCGCTGTTTCCGACCTGGATGTAGTAGCCGTCGGTCCTGTTGCGGTCGACGGACAGGTGGGTGACCCCGAGGCGCCCTTTTTCTCGGTCGGCGAGCCCGTCGACCCACTCGAGGGCGGCCTCGTGGCGCTCGACCACCTCGTCGAGGTCCGCGTCGTGACCGCGGGCGATGACCCCGCCCTGGCCCGCTGTCCCAGGCGGCTCCGACACGAGTGCGGCGTCAAGGTCGGCGGCCAGCGTGGCGGCTGCTTCGCGGTCCGGCCGGTCGAGTATCTCCGCGAGCGGCGAACCGGCGAGACGGTCGGCCTCGCCGACCAGGCCAACCGTCTCCCCGAGTAGCCCGAGCGTCTCGGCGACCGACCGGAGCCCGCGTGGGTCGACACTCCCCGAGGCAGCCCGCGAGGCCAACCGCTCGAGATCCGCCGCGCCGTCGAGCAACTCCCGGAGGTTCTCGCGGGCCATGGCGGCCTCGGCGAGGGCGGCCACCGCGGCCTGTCGGGTCTCCAAGACACCCCGTGACTGGCGGGGGCGCTGGAGCCACTCCGCGAGCAGCCGGCCGCCGGCGCTCGTGACGGTGTGGTCGACCGTGTCGTAGAGACTCCCCTCGCTCTCGCCACGCATCGTCTCGACGAGTTCGAGATTGCGCCGTGTGGTCGCGTCCAGCGCGACCCCGTCGCCGGCGGCGTGAGACTGCAGGCGGGTCATCGAGGCGAGGACGCCGGCGCCGGTGTCCGCGACGTAGGCCAGCACCGCGCCCGCGGCACGGACCGCGGCCTCGGCCTCGAGTCCGACACTCTCGACGGCTTCGGCGCCGAACTGGTCGCGAACCCGGTGGCGGGCCCGGCCGGGCGCAAAGGCCTCCGCGTCGTGTGCTGTGACCGTCGCATCCGTCCGCTCGTGCACCTGCCCGAGCAGCCCCTCCTCGGCCCGCAGGTCCGGGCCCGGCAACACCTCGACGGGCGCAAAGCGGTAGAGTTCCGAGCGGGCGGCGTCGGCGTCGGCGGCGGTTGCGACGTGGAACTGGCCGGTCGTGACGTCGGCAAAGGCCAACCCGTAGGCCTCGTCGTGACAGACTGCCGCGAGGTACTGGCTGTCGGTGTCGGTTGTCTCCAGCAGCGTCCCCGGTGTGACCACCCGCTCGACCTCCCGGGCGTGCCCGTCACCGGTCTCGTACTGGTCGGCGACCGCGACCCGGTAGCCACGCTCGACCAGCGCCCGGAGATAGGGGGTGAGGTCGTCGACCGGCACGCCGGCCATCGGGTACGACGAGCCGTGAGACGACTTCTCGGAGACTTTGAGGTCGAGTTCGTCGGCGACCGTCTCGGCGTCCTCGGCGAAGAACTCGTAGAAGTCCCCACATTGCATCGCCAGCAGGTCTGCGTCGGTCCCATCCTTTAGCGAGAGAAACTCCCCGACGATACCCTCCCCGGTCATACGCTCCCCTGTACCCCGGCCGGGTAAAACGCTGTGGGTCAAGGGCGGGGACGGCCCGAGCGCGGGTGGGGCGGTCGCGCCCCCTCCGACCGTGGCCGGTAGAGCTATCCGCCCGGCCTCGTAGCCAGGCGCATGGTGGCTGCCCGCGCGCTCGTCGCGGCACTCGTGGCCGGTCTCGCGCTCGCCGGAGCCGTCGCACCCGCGACCGGGGCCGTCCCCGCTTCCGAGGGTGAGCCACAGACCGAGCAGACGATCGTCGTCACCCAGGAGTTCCGGCTGACGCCCGACCGGCCGGGCGCCATCGACATCCGGTGGGAGTTCGACGTCCCCGAGGCAGTCTCGGGGGTCCGCCCGCAGCTCCCGGCCGACGCGGCGAACCCCCGTACCGACGGGTTCACCCCCGGTGCCGGCACCACCTACGAGTGGGACGGCGTGACGGAGACACCGTCACTGACGTTCACCGTCCCGGTCAACGAGACCCGCAACGTGCGCGGCCCCGAGGGTAGCGACGGGGACTTTGTCTTTGCCGACACCGGTGACTGGGCGCTCGCCCGGAACGACGGTGTCCCCTTTGGCTACACCTACCGCGGGGACACCGCTATTGCCGTGCAGCAGCGAAACGTCACCGCCGGGTCCGGTGTCGCCGGCCGGGCGATGGTCTTTCTGGGGGCACACGAGGAGTACACCCGCGCGGCTCACGGCCAGCGGTTCCGGCTGGTCGTCCCCGCGGCCGCCGACCTGGCAGTCCCGCGGGCGACCCTGTTCGACAGCCTGACCGCCGCCTCGGACACCCTCCGGGTCGGCGACCGGGACCCACAGCTCCTGCTGATCGCCGCGCCGACGACCGTCGACTGGGGGGTCGAGGGCCTCCAGCGCGGCGACCGGGACCTCTACGTGACCGCCGACGAGCGCGTCGACACCCCGGACAACGCCTGGCTCCACGAGTACGTCCACACCCGTCAGCGGTTCAATCTCACCGCCGAGACGACCTGGCTCGCGGAGGCGACCGCCCAGTACTACGCCGCCCAGTTGACCCTCCGACAGGAGCGGGTCAGCTTCCGCGAGTTCGCCCGCCTGCTTCGCCGCGGGGCCGACAGCCGATTTTCGGATGCGGTGCTCGCCAACCCGGCGACGTGGTCGACCGCGAACTACCACGTCGGCGCGCTCGTGACCGGTGCCCTCGACCGGCGGACCCGGCTCGCGACCGACGGCGCGGGCACCCTCCAAGGGGTGTTCCGCCGGCTCAACGAGCGGTCGGGGGCAACCTCCGGCCGGGAGTTCCGCCGGATGGTCCGCGCGGCCGGCACCGAGGCCGTTGCCGAACGGGCCAGCCGGTACACCGAGACGACTGACCGCCCTCCCGTCTGGTCGGCCACCGAGCACAGCGAGGCTTACGGGCCGCTCCCGGCGAGTATCCGGCGGGCTACCGACGGGTTCGCGGTCAGTGGTCCCTACCGTACCGGGAGCCTGCCGGCCACAGGCCCGGCCCGGGTGGTGACCGGCGAGTCCGTCACGGTGAACACCACGGTCGCAAACGTCGGCGGCCGGACGGGGGCGTACAACCTGACCCTGACCCGGGACGGCCGGGTCGTCGACTCCGCGACCGGCGAACTCGACCCTGAAGGGACCGCCGCGGTTCCCCTCACGGCCTCCTTCGGGGAGCCCGGCAGCTACACGCTGGCGGTCGGGGAGTCACGCCGGACCGTCGAGGTGCGGCAGCCGGCCGTCCCAGCCGTCTCGGGGCTCGCGGCCGACCGGGACCGGGTCGAACCCGGCGGGTCGGTCACGGTGACCGTGACCGTCCGCAACGACGCCGACCGGCCCGGCCGGACGAACCTAACTGTTGCCCGCGACGGGACCGCGGTCGAGCGCCGCACCCTCTACCTGGCCGGCGGCGGCGAGCGGACGGTCTCGGTCAGCGTCCGGGTGCCGGCTGGCAGCCACCGGGTCACCGCCGGCGACCGGTCGGTGACGGTCACCGGCGCGAGCGACGAGACGACGGCCACCGACGGTGAGGCTACCGACGGTGCGAGCGACACGACGGCCACAGACCGCGGGGCCACCCGTAGCGGTGCCGACACCACGACCGGGGGTGCCACGCCCGGGGTCGGGGTCACCGGTGTCCTCCTGGCACTCGCCGTCGCCCTGGCGCTCGCCCGGACGCGGGGGCTCGGCCGCTAGACCGCCTCGACCAACATCGTCACCCGGTCGACCAGCGTCCCCGTGTCCGTCGCGAAGAGCGTGACCAGCGGCTCCTTTGGCCCACCCTCGCCAACGGCGGCGACGGGTGTCCCACTGGTTCCTGTGACGGCGGCCCGGACACCCTGACGGGTCACCACCACGCCGCTGTCGTCGACGTGCTCCTCGCGGTCGAACTCGACGACCGGCCCGTCCAGGTCCGCGAGCGCCGCCTCGACACCCTCGTCGTACCGGCAGTTCGCGGCGAAACGGAGGGCGGCGTCGGCCTCCCGGGCCGCCAGTAGCGCGCCGGCGACGGTCGTCGACGCACCGAAGCGGACCCCACGCGGGGCGGCGACCCCGTCGAGCGTGCGCGTGACCCGTCCCTCGACAGCCGCACACTCCCCCTCGGTCTCGGCGTAGGGGGTCGCGCCGACGACGTCCATCCCTACCTCGGGGACCACCGAGGAGATGTCCCGCTCGCGGAGCGCACGGAGGACCTGCTCGACGTGTTCCGCGGTCGGCTGGCGGGCCGCCTGCCCCCGAATACCGACGGTGTGGTGGACTGCACCCGGCCCCTCGCCGACGTCGAGGTTGTACCGGACCGCCCGGGCGAGCAGGTCGACGCCTTCCTGGACCGCCGTCGCGAGGTCGTCGCCGTGCGCGAGCCGGGTCGCGACCGCCGAGGAGAGCGTACAGCCCGAGCCGTGTGTGGCCGCCGTGTCGACGCGTGCGTGCCGGAGTGTCTCGACGGTGTCGTCGGTGACGAGCACGTCGACGACATCCTCGCCCTCGAGGTGACCGCCTTTCACGAGGGCCGCGTCGGCGCCGATGTCCACCAGGTCCTCGCCGGCGGCGGCGGCGCTCTCGGGGTCGGTCACCTCGCGGCCGGTCAGCACCTCGGCCTCGTCGACGTTTGGCGTCACCAGTGTCGACTCGGCGACCAGCCCCGCGTATGCGTCCTCGGCCTGGGGTTCGAGCAGGCGGTCCCCGCTGGCGGCGACCATCACCGGGTCGACGACCGCCGGGCAGTCCAGGCCGGCAACCCGGTCGGTCACCAGTTCCACGACGGGTGTGGTGGCGAGCATCCCGGTCTTGACCGCCGCCACGTCGAAGTCCTCGACGACCGCGGCGGCCTGGGCCTCCACCTCCTCGACCGGCAGGACGTGGGTGCTCGCCACACCGGTCGTGTTCTGTGCGGTGACGCTCGTGACGACGCTGGTCCCGAACCCGCCGCCGGCCTCGACCGTCTTGAGGTCGGCCTGGACCCCCGCACCACCGCCGGAGTCACTACCGGCGATGGTGCAGACGACTGGCGGCGTGACGGGCGCTGGCTCTCGTGACATGGCCGGACGTACAACCCGGTCGTACAAATCCGTAGTGGGGCCGGCCGTCGCGACCGCACCCCGCTGTCGACGGGTCCGTTGCGTCGCGTCCGGTGTAAAATACGGACAAAACACAGCAAACAGCGATACGTTTATACAGTAATAGTGTAGATACCGTATCGAAGGGCAACTAACGCCCGCAGATAGCAAATGAACGGCAAATCAGAGCTGACGGACGGGGGCGAGGAGGCGTACGGGTCTATCGAGACGGCTGACGGCGACACGGTCATCTACGACCGAGCAAACGGACACGCCTGGGTCCAGTCCTCCCACGCCGTCGAGATTGAGGCCTGAGCCGGCTCCCCCGGTGACGGCCACGCCCCGGTCGCGGGGGACTGCCGGCGACCTTTTATTTCCGCGGGAGCCGAGTGGGCAGTCGAGATGGTCCTCGTATGACGGCGATACGGACGGAGCGGCTGACAAAACGGTTCGGCGGGCTGACGGCTGTCGACGACCTCGACCTCACAGTGCAGGAAGGGGAGGTCTTTGGCTTTCTCGGGCCAAACGGCGCCGGCAAGTCGACGACGATCAACGTCCTCCTGGACTTCGTCCGGCCAACGGCCGGGACCGCGACGGTGCTCGGTCGGGACGCCCAGGCCGAGAGTACCGCGGTCCGCGAGCGTCTCGGTGTGCTCCCGGAGGGGTTCGACCTCTACGACCGTCTCTCCGGGCGGGCACACATCGACCTCGCGGTCGACCTGAAAGACGCCGACGACGACCCCGACGCGGTCCTCGAGCGGGTCGGGCTCGCCCCCGAGGCCGGCGGGCGCAGCGCCGGCGGCTACTCCCAGGGGATGCGCCAGCGCCTCGCGCTGGGGATGGCGCTGGTCGGCGAACCCGACCTGCTCGTCCTCGACGAGCCGACGAACGGGCTCGACCCCAACGGCGCCCGCGAGATGCGTGCCATCGTCCGCGAGGAGGCCGACCGCGGCGCGACGGTGTTTTTCTCCTCGCACATCCTCGACCAGGTCCAGGCCGTCTGTGACCGGGTGGGGATCATCGACGGCGGGTCGCTGGTCGCCGTCGACACCATCGACGGCCTCCGGGCGGAGGTCGGCACCGCCGCCACGATCACCCTCGAGGTGGACGCCCTGCCGACGGAACTCCACCTGACCGAACTCGAGGGGGTCTCTGGAGTCGCCTTCGGTGAGGCGTCGGTCACCGCCACCTGCACCGACCCCGCGGCGAAGGTCGCGGTCGTCGACCGGGTCCGCGAGGCCGGCGGCACAGTCCAGGATATCACGACCTCCGAGGCGTCTCTCGAGGAACTGTTTGCCGCCTACACGGGGGAGCGGCGATGAGGTGGCTCGCGGTCGCCCGGAAGGACTTCGAGAACGCCGCGCGGGCGTACCTGGTCTGGGGGGTGGCCGGGGTCCTCGCCGCCCTGGTCGTCCTGATCGTCGCCGTCCCCGGACTCGTCGGGGATTTCTCGGCCCGGCTGGCCTTCGAGGCCACCACACAGGCGGTGGGGACCGTCGTCCCGATCGTCGCGCTGGTCGCCGCCTACCTCTCGGTAGCGGGGGAACGCGAATCCGGCACACTCCGGCTCCTGCTCAGCCTCCCGCCCTCCCGTCGTGACGTCGTCGTCGGGAAGTTCCTCGCCCGCGCGGCCCTGGTCGTCGCGAGTATCCTGCTCGCCTTTGCCCTCGGCGCGGTCGCGAGTCTCGCGGTCTACGGGACGGTCCCGGTCGACGTGGCTCTCGGGACGGCCGCGCTGACCTGCCTGCTCGGTGTCTCCTTCGTGGGCGTCGCGGTCGGGGTCTCCGCCTCGGTCGGGAGTCGCGCCCGCGCGGTCGCACTCGCCGTCGGGTTCTTTGTCGTGACTGTCGTGCTCTGGTCGCCGCTCCTCCTGGCGGTCCAGGTCCTGCTCGGGATCCCGCTGCAGGGCGGTCCCCAGCCCGACTGGTTTCTGTTTCTGGAGTCGTTTCCGCCGTCGAGTGCGTTCGGGCGGCTGTACGACAGCATCGTCGGGTCCCTGCTGCCCGGCGGCCCGGGGGCCAGCGACACGGTGTTTCTGAGCGACGGCGCGATGCTCGCCGTGCTGGCGTTCTGGACACTACTGCCCCTACTGTTTGGCTACTGGCGGTTCGAGCGGGCCGACCTGGGCTAGACGGGGACGAGCAGGACTACACGGGGACGAGCAGGACTACACGGGGACGAGCAGGACCGGGACCGCGTGCGTGTCCAGGACGGCCTCGCTCATGCTCGGGAGGACGAACCCCTCGACCCGGCCGTGTTCGACCTCGCCCATGACGACGTACTCGAACTCCCGGCCGCCCTCCAGGATGGCGTCGGTGAGGCGCTTTTGCGTCGAGACGTTCGTGTCCTCGGACGGGTTCGCCTGGACGTTCAGGTCGACCTCCAGGGGGATGTCGGGTGCGACACCCTCGACACACTCCCGGATATTGACCCGAATCTCGCGACTGGACTCGTCGCCGGCTTCCTGGACGTGATAGACGAACAGCCCGTCGCCGCTGGCGGCGGCCCGCTCGGCCGCGAACTCGAGCACCGTGGTCCGCTCGGCCGGGGTGCCCCCGTACGCGACGAAGATGGTTCCCATACCCGCCCTACAGCCTCAGATAACTTCAGCCTTGATCAGGGCCCCGACATTTTGTGGCGACATACCAAAGAGGGAGGCCCCCGAGAGACCGGGTATGTTCGGGACGAGCGGTATCCGCGGCCCGGTCGGGGAGGAGGTCACGGCGGGGCTGGCACTCGCCGTTGGCCGGGCGCTCGGTGCCGAGACCGACCGGGTCGTCGTCGGCCGGGACCCCCGCGAGAGCGGGCGCCTCCTCGCGGACGCGCTGGCCGCGGGGCTCCGGGAGTGTGGCACGGACGTGGTCGACCTGGGGCTGGCGGCGACCCCGACCGTGGCCCGCGGCGTCGCCTGGGAGGACGCCGACGCGGGGGCGGCGGTCACGGCCTCACACAACCCCCCGGCGGACAACGGAATAAAACTCTGGCAACCCAGCGGGCAGGCCTTCGACGCCCCGATGCGCGAGCGGGTCGCCGACCGGGTCCGTGCCGGCGAACCGACCCTCGCCTCCTGGGACGCCCTTGGCGGGCGGACGGCCGCGGACGCGACGGACCGCCACCGCGAGGCGCTGGTCGACGCGGTCGACCCCGCTCGCGGGCTCTCGGTGGTCCTCGATGTCGGCAACGGCGCCGGCGGTGTCACCGTCCAGGCGCTCCAGGAACTCGGCTGTTCGGTGGAGACGCTGAACGCCCAGCCCGACGGCGCCTTTCCCGGCCGACCCAGCGAACCCACCGCCGAGCACTGCGAGTCGCTCGCTACCCTCGTCGGCAACTCGGACGCTGACCTCGGACTCGCCCACGACGGTGACGCCGACCGGACCCGTGTGGTGACGGCCGACGGTGACTTTCTCTCCGGTGACGTCATGCTGGCGATACTCGGCCGGGCTGCCGCCGAGGCCGGCGAGACAGTTGCCGTCCCGGTCGATACGAGCCTGGCGGTCGCCGACCACCTCGCCGAGGCCGACGTCGATGTCACCCGGACCCCGGTCGGCGACGTCCACGTCGCGGCGGCGGCGAGCGAGCCCGGTGTGGCCTTCGGCGGCGAGCCAAGCGGAGCCTGGGTCTGGCCGGAGGAGACGCTGTGTCCCGACGGCCCGCTGGCGGCGTGTGCGCTGGTCGAACTGGCCGCCGACCGGCCGCTGGCCGAGCGCGCAGCGGCCGTCGAGACCTACCCGATCCGCCGCGAGTCGGTCACGGTCGACAAAAAGGAGCGGGTGATGGAGCGGGTCCGTGAGCGGGTCGACCGGAACGAGCCCGCCGAGGCGGTGTCGACACTCGACGGTGTCCGGGTCGAGCGCGAGAGGGGGTGGTTTCTGGTCCGTGCAAGCGGCACACAGCCGCTCGTCCGTCTGACCGCGGAGGCCAGGTCGACGGACGCCGCGACGGCGTTACTCGCCGACGCGGAGTCGCTGCTTGCGGCCGCCAGAGCGGAGCTGTAGGCTATCCGCGTCGCGTCGACCGGGCCTGTCGGACGTCGGCCCCGTCGCGGATCTTGTCCTCACACTGGGGGCAGACCCGCGGCCTTTCGACGCCGTTCGGTGTGAAAACACGTGCGTAGTCAGCGGTTACAAAGCCACCGCAGTTCTGACATTCCGGCATACAGCTCAACTCAGGACACACCCGGTCTTAATGATTGGTGGTTCGGGACTCGCTCACGCCCCTCAGCCCCGGGGACCGTCGTGACCTCACCGCGCACCGTTGCGCTGCCGGCACGGCCGACCGCAGCCGTCACCGTGGATATAATCCTCTGTGTCCCGATAACGGAGTATGGACCGTACCGGACTGTCCCTGGCTGGGCTGAAGCTGTTGCACCTCGTCGTGCTGGCGGGCGCGTTCGTGGTCGCCGATGGGCTCGGCTGAGCGCCGCCTGGAGGCCCGGCCGGAGCCCTCGTCACCCCGGCGATGTCAGGGGACGACCACCGACCGGAACCGCACCTCGCCGGTGGCCATGCGCTCGTATGCGGCCGCCGCCTCCGCGAGCGGAAAGGTCTCCACCTCGGGGGTGATCCCGCGGAGGGCGCTGAACTCCAGGGTGTCCTGTGAGTCCCGGCCGTGACCCGAGGCCCACCCGCGGACCGCGCTGCGGGTTCCGACGAGATGTCCGGCGGGAACCTCGACAGGCTCGTCCGGGACACCGACGACGGCTACCTCGCCGTCTGTGCCGAGCCCGGCGACGATGCCCGTGATGGCGTCGGCGCTGGGTGCGGTCGCGAGGACGACGTCTGCGCCGCCGAGTTTCTGTAAGGCTTCGCCGGGGTCCTCGCTGCTCGCGTCCACAAAGTGGTCGGCGCCGAACCCCCGGGCGGCCGCCTCCTTCTCGGGGCTTGTGGAGACGGCAACGGTCTCGAAGCCGCCGGCGCGGGCGTACTGGAGCCCGAGGTGGCCGAGCCCGCCCACACCCTGGACCGCGACGAGGTCACCCGGCCGGGCGTCGGTGTGTCGCAGCGCGTTGTACGTGGTGACCCCGGCACACAGCAGCGGGGCGGCGTCGACCGCGTCGAGTTCCTCCGGCACGGCCGCCAGCACCTCGGCGTTGACCAGTGTTGCCTCGGCGTAGCCGCCGTCGACGGTCACACCGTGGATGTCGGCGTCGACACACTGCTGGAACTCGCCGCGGCGACAGGGCTCACAGGTGAAACAGTGACCGGCGTGCCAGCCGGCGCCGACGCGGTCGCCCACGCTCCAGGCGTCGACGCCGGGGCCGACAGCCTCGACCCGGCCGACCACCTCGTGACCCGGGACCCGCGGGTACGAGATACCGGGGTAGGTTCCGTCGACGGTGTTGGCGTCGCTGTGACAGACCCCGCAGGCCTCGACACCGACCCGGACCTCGCCGCGACCGGGGTCAGGCAGGGGACGCTCGACGAGTTCGAAGGGCTCACCCGGGGCGGGGACCTCGACTGCGCGTATTGTCTCGGAGCCGGAGGACATGGTTGTCGACAGGGACCCGACACGGAAAACGGCCGCGGCGGAACGACGGGCTCAGAAGTCGGCGACGACGGCGCCGTCCTCGTCGAGTTCGACGACGCCGTCGAACAGTTCGCTGAAGGAGGCGACAGTGTCGTCCTCGTGGACCCCGCGAGCGAGGTGAAAGAGCCCGGCGGCGTCGTACGTCGCGAGCAGTTCGAGCAGGTCCTCGGCGGCCGCGATGGCGCGGTCCTCGTCGGCGTAGTAGACCATCTCGGTGATCGAGTCGACACTGACCCGGAGTTTCCCATCGTGGGCGTCGAGGAACTCCTCGACCCGGTCGACGATAGCGTCGAGATTGTCGGGGGCGGAGACGTACTGGACACGGTCGCTCTGTCGACGGGTGTACCCCCGCTCGACGGAGATGGCGTCGAGGATGGTGGCGCTGTCCTCGTCGACCTCGTAGTGTTCGAGCTTCTGTTCGACCTCGCGGGCCGTCGTGCGCGTCGAGACGACCAGCAGGTGGTCGGTGTCAGTCTTGAGGAAGTCGGTGTCGATCCGGTCGGTCTGTGCCGTACTCGGGTGGACGAGCAGGACTCCGGTCCCGGCCGGGACCGACTCCGGGGCGTTCTCGATGGCCAGCGCGTACTCCATACACACCACGGGGAGGCCGGAGCGGTTATAAGCCTGCGGGCTCCGTCACAGCGTCCGGCGCCCCTCGGACCACGTCGACTGTTCGAGGACGGAGACCTGTCTAGGGAGTTCGGTCACGCAGCGCCGGCAGAACCGGTAGCTGCGAGCGTTGACGGCCCCACACTCCGGACACTCCACGTCCTCGTCGTGGGTGTGCTCCGCCCCCTCCCCGTCGGCGGCCGACGTACTCCTGTCGGGCGGCTTTACCCCGGCGGCGCCGGATTGGTCTCGGTAGGCGTAAGCCAGCGCCAGCAGGTGTAGCACCGAGAGGGCGACGATGGCCCCGTAGACCCATTCCCCGGTCATGTGCGAAGGTTCGGCCGCGGATAACTTAGAATTTATGTCACTTGACCGGAGCGGAGCGAGGGCGTGCGGAGCCTTTTGTCCGATACCGGGGCCAGACCGCCCGATGGCACCCATCGGTGACCGGTGTGGCTGAGCCGGGCCTGCTCGTGCGGCGGCGGCCGGACGGCCGCGAGGACTGCTTTCGGGCGCAGTGGGGCGGCAGTGAGGCGGCCCTGTCGGCCGTGCTGGACACCCACCGGTCGCCGCGCCGGGTCGCCGACTGGGTGCCGGCGAGAGTGGCCGTCTCCCGGCCGGCCTGGCTCGCGAGCCTCGACCACCGCCGGCTGTCGGCGGTCTATCTCCGTGACCGTGCCCGACACAGGGTCTACCTCCCCCTGTGGGCCGGGGTGCCGACAGCGGGACTGTCGGCCGACCCGCGAGCCGGGGCGCTCGCCCGGGTCCGGTCGCTGTCTGGCGTCCGCCAACTCCGGGCGGACTGGCGGAGCCTGAAAGGCGAACTCGGTGACGCCGCCACCGCCGGTCGGCTTCCGCTCGCGGCCGTCCCGGTCACACTCCGCGGGGTACTCGCCGACCGGGAGACCCTGGCGGGTGTCCCCCCGCCGGAGTGACCGCCGTGACTCGTCGACGCCGTCGCCGAGTCTGCAGGCTTTTGTGGGGGGCCGTTCTACCGCGGGACGTGACGGGGGTCGAGAGCCAGGTTACGCCCGGCGCCGAAGCCGCCCGCGACCTCGCAGCGGCGGCGCTCGACCGCGAGGCGACGGTCGTCGTCTTCGGCCGCTGCACGGTCGAGTACGACGGTCGTGCGGCCAGCACACTCGGCCCCGGCGACCGGCTGGTGGTGCTCAAGCCCGACGGGACCGCCCTGGTCCACACCGACGAGGGCCAACAGCCGGTCAACTGGCAACCCCCCGGCTGTGACCACAGCGTCTCGGCCGACGGCGGGCTGGTCGTCCGCAGCGAGCGCGAGACACCCTCGGAGACGCTGGTCGTCGAGTTCGAGGGCGTTGCCCACGCCGCCGCCTACGACGGCTCCGACCCCGAGGACCTCTCGCTGTCCGGGACCGAGGCAGACCTCAAGGAACGGATCCTCGCGGAGCCCGAACTCGTGGAGCCGGGCTTCGAGCCCCGCGCCACCGAGCGGGAGACCCCTGCCGGCGCAGTCGACGTCTTCGGCGTCGACGCCGACGGAAACCGCGTCGTCCTGGAGCTCAAGCGCCGCCGGGTCGGCCCGGACGCGGTCAGCCAGCTCAACCGCTACGTCGACGCCCTGGCGCGCGATTTGCACGCCGACGCGACCGTTCGTGGCGTGCTCGTCGCCCCCTCGGTGACCGACCGGGCCCGCCGCCTCCTCGCCGAGCGCGACCTCGAGTTCGTCTCACTCGCACCCTGACTCACTCGAGTGTCTTCTTCAACTCAGCAAGGACGTTCAGCGCCTCCAGGGGCGTCGTGTTTCCGACATCGAGCTCTGCCAGCCGTTCCCGAACCGCCGCCCGCTCACCACCGTCCGCTCGCTCCCCCCTGCCGGCGTCCGGGCCGCCGCCGCTGCTCGCCGTGGCGACGGACTCACGCGCGGCGTCGGTGCCGAGCAGGCTGGCGGCCCGGTCGACGACCGGCCCGGGCACACCTGCGGTGCCGGCAACCTCCACGCCGTAGGAGGCGGCGGCCGCGCCGGGCTCGACGGCGTGCTCGAAGACCACCCCATCACCGTCCTGGCTGGTCCGGAAGTGGCGGTTGCACACGCCCGGGAGGTCCTCGGCGACCGCCGTCAGGTCGTGGTGGTGGGTCGCAAAGAGGGTGAGCGCGCCCACCTCGTCGTGGATGTACTCCGTCACGGCCTGTGCGATAGCGAGGCCGTCTGCGGTGCTCGTACCCCGACCGACTTCGTCGAGTAAGACGAGGGAGTGCTCGGTCGCGCCGCCGAGGATGTCGGCGAGTTCGGTCATCTCGACCATGAACGTCGACCGGCCGCCGGCGATGTCGTCGCTGGCGCCGACCCTGGTAAAGACCCGGTCGAACACCGAGAGGTGGGCGTCGCTCGCGGGGACGAAGCCACCGGCCTGGGCGAGGACCGCGATGAGGGCGGCCTGGCGCATGTAGGTGGACTTCCCGCTCATGTTCGGGCCGGTGACGACCGCCACGCGGTTGTCCGCGTCGAGGTGGAGGTCGTTTGGGACGAACTCGTCCTCGGTGCGCTCGACGACGGGGTGACGACCACCCTCGACCCGGATGTGGGGGTCGCCGTCGACGACGGTCGGGCGGCTGTAGCCGTACTCGGCGGCGACGGTCGCAAACGAGGCCAGCGCGTCGAGCCGTGCGAGTGCGTCCGCGACCGTCTGGAGGCGCTCGGCCGCGCCGGCGACCTCGCCGCGAACCTCGCTGAACAGCTCGTACTCGAGGTCGTCCGCCCGGCTCTCTGCCCCCAGGATCTCGTCCTCCCGCTGCTTTAGCTCGGGCGTGTAGTAGCGCTCGGCGTTTTTCAGCGTCTGGCGGCGCTCGTAGTCCGCGGGGACGCGGTCGAGGTTGGCCTCCGTCACCTCGATGTAGTAGCCGTGGACGGTGTTGTGGCCGACCTTCAGCGAGTCGATGCCCGTCCGCTCGCGCTCGCGGGCCTGGAGGTCCTCGACCCACGCCTTTCCCTCGCGCTCGGTCCGTCGGAGGGCGGCCAGGCGCTCGTCGTAACTCGGTTTGACGATCCCGCCTTCGGTCAGCTCGCGGTCCGGGTCCTCCTGGACCGCCTCGTCGATGAGTCCCCGGACGTCAGAGAGGTCCGCCAGCCGGCCCCGGAGGTCGACGAGCAGGTCGGCCCCGCAGTCCCCGAGTGTCTCCCGTATCTCCGGCACCACGTCGAGTGTCGACTTTAGCGAGCGCAGGTCCCGTGCGGTTGCCCGCGAGCGGCCGACCCGCGAGACCAGCCGCTCGATGTCGTAGACCTCCCGGAGGAGGTCGGACAGCCGTTCCCGGCGCCCGACATCGCCACGCAACTCGCCGACGGCGTCGTGCCGGGCGCCGATCCGGTCGGGGTCGACGAGTGGGCGGCGTAGCCAGTCGGTGAGTCGGCGCCGACCCAGCGCGCTCGCCGTTTCGTCGAGTACCGCAACAAGCGAGAGGTCCTCGCGCCCGCGGACGGTCCG